>NZ_JAFMNJ010000032.1:0-17161 GCF_017859255.1 Vulcanococcus sp. DEBay_Sum29NL08_54 | reverse complement strand
TCAAGCCTCCATGGGAAGGTGAGGCAAACACTGGGGACAGCCCTGTGAGCTGGAAACGGCCCTCCACCTCTCTCTGCGCGTTCCTCACGCTGCTGAACGATCGGCTCGGGGAAAGCATTGTTTTCCCCTTGCTGCCCTTCCTGCTGGCGAGCTTCACGGACAACGGCCGCACCCTGGGGCTGCTGGCCGGGAGTTACGCGATCGCCCAATTCGCCGTCACCCCCCTGATTGGCTCCCTGAGCGATCGCTTTGGCCGCAAACCCGTCATCGGCATTTGTGTGGCGGGCTCGGTGCTCGGCTTGAGCCTTTTTGCGATCACGGTCAGCATTGATTGGCAGGCCATTCCCTGGGCCGCCGGGACGAGCCTTCCCCTGATCCTGCTGTTTACCGCCCGACTCATTGATGGGGTGAGCGGCGGCACCGCCGCCACGGCAGGGGCAGTGCTCGCGGATATCTCGACCCCAGAAAACCGTGCCAAGGCTTTTGGTCTGATTGGCGTGGCCTTCGGCCTGGGCTTCATCCTGGGCCCCGCCTTTGGCGGCCTGCTCTCCCAGACCAACGTCACCCTGCCGGTGTGGGCCGCCGCGGCCTTCGCCCTGATCAACCTGGTGCTGGTGCTGCTGCTGTTGCCAGAAACCCACCCGCCCGAGGCGCGGCTGGCGATGCCACGCAAACGGGACCTCAATCCCTTGATCGCCCTGCAGAAGGTGTTCACCAACCCCCAGGTGCGCCGCTTGTGTGGGGCGTTCTTTCTCTTTTTTCTCGCCTTCAACGGCTTCACAGCCGTGCTGGTCCTCTATTTCAAACAGGCCTTTGATTGGGGACCGGGCTTAGCCGCTAATGCCTTCTTGGTGGTCGGCATCGTGGCGACGGTCGTCCAGGGGGGCTTGATCGGACCTCTGGTGAAACGCTTTGGCGAATGGCGACTGACCCTGGCGGGGTTGGGCTTCGTGATCGCCGGCTGCCTGCTGGTGCCGATGGCGACCGCCGAGAACGCCACCCGTGTCGTCTTTCCCGCCGTTGCGATCCTGGCCCTCGGCACCGGCCTGGTGACCCCCTGCCTGCGGGCCCTGGTCTCCAGGCGCCTGGATGACTCCGGCCAGGGGGCAGCCCTGGGAAGCCTTCAGGGCCTCCAGAGCCTGGGCAGTTTTATCGGCCCTCCCCTCGCCGGCCTGGCCTACGACGTGGTGGGACAACGCAGTCCCTTCTGGCTGGGCATCACGGTGCTCGCGGGGGTCGCAGCCCTGGTGGCTGGAGGCCTGCCGCGTCGCGAGCAACACGCCTGAGATCCCTTCTGATTGCTACGTTGATCAGCAGAAAGTGATGGGTCATCCATGGCTGATCCAGTGGTTGCTCCGGAGCTCTACATCAATCGGGAGCTCAGCTGGATCGCCTTCAACCAGAGGGTGCTGGCCCAAGCCCTGAGCGAGCACACGCCGCTGCTGGAGCAGGCCAAATTCAGCGCGATCTTCAGCAATAACCTCGACGAATTTTTCATGGTCCGTGTGGCTTCACTGAAGTCACAGGTGGAAGCAGGCGTTCAGACCCTGAGCGACGACGGACTAACCCCCACCCAACAGCTGGCGCTGGTGCGCAAAGAACTCGCACCGCTGCTGCAGCAACAACAGGCCCACTACCGCCACTACCTGAAGCACCAGCTGGCCGAGGCCGGCGTCCATCTTCTCGACTACCGGGGACTGAATCAGAAGCAGAAGGCCTGGGTCAACGACTACTTCCAGCGCGCCATCTTCCCGGTGCTCACGCCCCTGGCGGTGGACCCGGCGCACCCCTTCCCCTTCATCAGCAACCTGAGCTTGAACATCGCGGCCTTAATCCGCGATCCCGATAGCGGCGTTCAACAATTCGCCCGGGTCAAGGTCCCGCAAAAGAACCTGCCGCGGTTTGTCGAACTGCCGGCCGAACTGAGCACCACCGAACCGCAACCGGTCTTCACCGCCGTCCCCCTGGAGCAGGTGGTGGCCTTCAACCTGCAGCTGCTCTTCCCTGGGATGGAAGTGGAAGGGCACTACTTCTTCCGGGTCACCCGAGATGCGGACCTGGAGTTACGGGACCTGGAAGCCGACGACCTGATGGAAGCCCTGCAGCAGGGCCTGCGCAAACGACGCATGGGCGGCGAGGTGGTGCGCCTGGAGGTCGCTGATGAGATGCCGGATGCCGTGGTGGAACTGCTGCTGGAGGGCACCGGCGTTGAACCGGAGGATCTCTATCGGGTCGGCGGTCCGCTGGGCCTCGATGATCTGATGTGCCTGCTGGCCATTCCCCTGCCGGCCTTGAAGGATGCACCGCACCGGGGGCGCACCCACGCCAAGTTGGCTCGGGCTCAGAAGAGCCTGCTGGAGGACGGCTCGATTAAGGCCGAGGAATTCACCAGCATCTTCTCGGTGCTGCGCCGCGGTGATGTGCTCCTGCATCACCCGTTTGACCTCTTTTCCACCTCCGTCGAGGAGTTCATCAATCAGGCCGCCGATGACCCCTCGGTGCTGGCCATCAAGATGACCCTCTATCGGGTCTCGAAAGACTCCCCGATCATTGCCGCCCTGATTCGCGCCTCAGAGAACGGCAAGCAGGTGATGGTGCTGGTCGAGCTCAAGGCACGCTTCGACGAGGACAACAACATTCAGTGGGCCCGCCAACTGGAGCGCTCAGGCGTCCACGTGGTCTACGGGGTGATCGGCCTGAAAACCCACACCAAGATCACGCTGGTGGTGCGCAAGGAAAAGGATCTGCTGCGCAGCTACTGCCACATCGGCACAGGCAACTACAACTCCAAAACCGCAGCCCTCTACACGGACCTGGGTCTGCTCTCCGCCCGGCCGGAACTGGGGCAGGACCTGGCCGAACTGTTCAACTATCTGACGGGGTTCTCCAAGCAACAGGATTTCCGGCGCCTCCTGGTGGCGCCGGTGAGCCTGCGGCGCCGCATGCAAGAACTCATCCGACGGGAGATCGAGCACGCCAAGGCCGGTCAGCCCGCCGCCATCAAGGCCAAGATGAACGCCCTGGTGGACCCGCGCATCATCGCCCTGCTCTACGAGGCCTCCCAAGCAGGTGTCCAGGTCGACCTCGTGGTGCGCGGGATGTGCAGCTTGCGGCCTGGGCTGGCGGGTGTCAGCGACAACATCAGGGTGAGCAGCGTCATTGGTCGCTTCCTGGAGCACTCCCGTCTGTTCTGGTTCGAGAACGGCGGCAAGCACGAGACGTATATCGGCAGTGCCGACTGGATGGGTCGCAATCTCGACCGGCGCGTCGAAGCGGTGGTCCCCGTCGAAGATCCCGATCTACACGAACGGCTGACACGGCTGATCGACAGCTATCTCAATGACAACTGCACAGCCTGGGACATGCAGAGCGATGGCAGCTTCAGCCGCCGCATTCCCGAAGAGGACAACATCGCCGTGCAAGCCAACTTGATGGATGGCTGGAGAAAGGGCCTGATCCCTGTCGAGGCGGGCGCGTAGCGAGGGCTACAAACAGAAAGAAAAACGAACGAAAAGGCCTTAGTAAGTCTTCCAATTCCTGACATCTCGCAGTGGCCAGGAGTGCTACATTCCGGCCAAATCAATTCGTTTTGCGGCCTTTAGTTCAGTTCTGCAACCCTGCAGAGACAACCAACCGCCCAAAGCAACCTCCGAAGCCTGCGCATCTGCTGCCATGCCTGCAAACAAGCCCGCTGCTTCAGGCTCTTCGAGCAACAAATCAACGGCTCGATCCGCCGCGTCCCGGCAGGGAGGTCGCCTTAGTGCTGACTCGATCGGCTGGTACCTGAGCAATATCGGCCGGGTACCCCTCCTCACTCCCGCCGAAGAGATTGAGTTGGCTCACCATGTGCAGGCGATGAAGCGTCTGCAGGAGCTCCCCGCCGCCGAACTCACCGCCCGCCAAAAACATCAGATCCGGATGGGCACCCGCGCCCGGGATCGAATGATGGCCGCCAACCTGCGGCTCGTCGTCAGCGTCGCCAAGAAATATCAGAACCAAGGCCTGGAACTGCTTGACCTGGTCCAAGAGGGCGCGATTGGTCTGGAGCGAGCCGTCGACAAGTTCGACCCCGCCATGGGCTACAAGTTCTCGACCTATGCCTACTGGTGGATTCGCCAGGGCATGACCCGGGCCATCGACAACAGCGCCCGCACGATTCGCTTGCCGATTCATGTGAGCGAGAAGCTCTCGAAGATGCGTCGCATCACCCGCGAGCTCTCCCATCGCTTTGGCCGCCAACCCAACCGCCTGGAGCTGGCCCATGCCATGGGCATGCAACCGGAAGAGCTGGAAGAGCTGATCACCCAAAGCGCCCCCTGCGCCTCCCTCGATGCCCATGCCCGAGGCGACGACGACCGGAGCACCCTCGGCGAGCTGATCGCGGATCCCAACAGCAACGAGTCCATGGATTCCATGGATCGCAACCTGCAGAAGGAGCACCTGGGCACCTGGCTCTCCCAGCTCAATGAGCGCGAGCGCAAGATCATCGAACTGCGCTTTGGACTCGCCGGCCAAGAGCCCCTGACCCTGGCGGAAATCGGACGCCAGATCAACGTCTCCCGCGAACGGGTGCGTCAGTTGGAATCGAAAGCGATTCTCAAGCTGCGCCTGATGACCAACTACCAGCAGGCTGCTTGAGCCGTATCGCCTGAGTTCTGTGGTCACGCAACAGCTCCTGGGCGTGGCCGCTGTCTTGGCCTGGCTTGCTGCTGTGCTGCTGACGGCCCTGGCGGTACGCCGGCGCTGGCCGCAACAGAAGGAGTGGAGCCGCAAGGTCGTCCATATCGGCACTGGCGCGGTCGTGCTCCTGGCCTGGGCCTTTGCGATTCCGCGAGGCCTGGCCCTGGGCGCCGCGGCCCTGGTCACGCTGGGCACCGCCCTGAACCACCGCTTCCGCCTGCTGCCTGCCGTCGAGGACGTCGGACGCCACAGCTACGGGACGATTGCCTACGGCGCCTCGATCACGATTCTCCTGGCCCTGTTCTGGCCCCAGCAACCGCTACCCGTGGCCGCAGGCGTTCTGGTAATGGCCTGCGGCGATGGACTCGCGGGGCTGGTGGGCCCCCAGATCCAGTCACCGCGATGGCAGCTCTTCGGGCAAACCAAATCACTCGCGGGCACCGCGGCCATGGCCCTCACCAGCTGGCTGGTCCTGGCCCTGTTGATCGGAGTCGCCCAGGGAACGGGCGCAGCCGCACCCAGCTTGGTGGCTGCGGCTGCCATCGCGATCGCCGCCACGGGGCTCGAGCAACTGAGTGGCTTTGGCCTCGACAACCTGAGCGTGCCATTAGCCACCGCTTATCTCTGGCAACTCGCTATGCCCTGAGCATCGCCTCACAGCGCTGCTCCCAGTCCCGTTGGGTGCCAAGGCCGGTGACCAACTGGGTCTCTCCGGGTTCACTGCGCAAACACAACTGCCACTGGCGGATCGCCTCAGCGCGCTCCATCCAAGCGTTCATCACACTGCGCTGGGTCAGCTCTGGATCCCACTGGCGGCAACTGGCGGTCTCCAGGGCCCAGGCCATCAAGGCATCCAGCTGAACCGGGCGAAAGCCCGTGAACACCGGACCGGCACCATCCACGGAACTTTGCTGCAGGTAAAACAGCTGCAACGGATCAGACAGACCAAAAAACTGCAGCAGATAGGCCATAGGCAGCCCCCTTTCAGTTGCAGACAAGGTAATTGGACAGGCAGAAGATTCTGCTCACTGCCAACAGTTTTAAACCACACTATTGAGCACCGAAGGCAATTAGCACTCTCGATCTTCGAGTGCTAATTGAGCAAAACGCTTCGCTTAAACCGCGACGGCAGAAGCGCTCTGGGCCGCCGCAACCGCATCAGCCAAGCTCGCCAGCACCTCACGGGTCGTCTGCAGATCGATGCAGGCGTCGGTGATGCTCTGGCCATAGGTGAGGGCCGAGCGATCGGGGCTGATCTTCTGATTACCAGCCACCAAATGGCTCTCGATCATCACGCCCATGACATCGCGGGAGCCCGCCCGCAGTTGCTCAGCCACCTGCGCCGCCACCTCGCCTTGACGGCGGTAGTCCTTATTGGAGTTGCCGTGGCTGCAATCCACCATCACCCGAGCCGGCAGTCCGTCTTTCACCAGAGCAGCCGAGGCTTCTTCAATCGCCTCTCGGTGGTAGTTGGTGCCCTGCTTGCCGCCCCGCAGCACCAGGTGCCCATCGGGGTTACCGGTGGTGGTGACGATGGCCGCTTGGCCATCCTTATTAATGCCCAGGAAATGGTGGGGGCGTGCTGCCGCCTCCATCGCATTGATGGCGGTGATGGCGCTGCCGTCGGTGCCGTTCTTGAAACCGATGGGCATGGACAGCCCAGAGGCCATTTCCCGGTGGGTCTGGCTTTCGGTGGTGCGGGCGCCGATGGCCGTCCAGCTGATCAGATCAGCGATGTACTGGGGAACGACAGGGTCCAACAGCTCCGTGGCAGCCGGTAGCCCCATGTCGGCCAGATGCAGCAGCAGGCCGCGTGCCAGGCGCAGACCGGTGTTGATGTCGTAGCTGCCGTCCAGATGCGGGTCATTGATTAACCCCTTCCAACCGACGGTGGTGCGGGGTTTCTCGAAATAGACCCGCATCACCACCTCGAGTTGATCGCGGTGGCGCTTGTGCTCTTCAGCGATGGCGGCGGCGTATTCCTGGGCCGCGTCCACGTCATGGACCGAGCAGGGTCCAACGATCACCAGCAAACGCTGGTCGTCACCCCGAAGGATGGCCTTGATGCGCTCGCGGGCCTCGCGCACGGTGCGCCCAGCGGTCTCGCTCAGTGGCAGCTCCCCGTGCAGCAGGGTGGGCGCCACCAGGGGCCGGGTTTCCACCACGTGGAGATCAGAGGTGGGAATCATGCCGGCAACCATCCCAGGGGCTCGGAGCAACCCACCCTAAAAGCCCAGTCGCATCGTTCGTCACAACGGGGGGGACCGGCGGCAAAGAACAATGGTCGGACGTCCACCGATCGAGGCCCCCTGGGGTTCCAGCGCCGATGTCCGCCAGCAGCTTCCTTGCCGACTACCGCGCCGCCGCTGCGGAGCGAGAAGCCCAAGGGGTCCCCGCCCTGCCGCTGACAGCCGCCGAAACCCAGGCCCTGACTGAACTGCTGCAGGCACCCCCCGCCGGGGAAGAGGAGTTCCTGCTGCATCTGCTCTCGGAGCGCATCCCCCCCGGCGTGGATGAGGCGGCCTACGTCAAAGCGGACTGGCTCAGTGCCGTGGCCCAGGGCAGAACCACCAGCCCCCTGGTCGCTCCCGTGGAAGCGGTGAAGCTGCTGGCCACCATGATCGGCGGCTACAACGTCGGCGCCCTGATCGAGCTGCTCTCCCACGCGGACGCAGCCATCGCTGACGCCGCCGCGACTGGGCTCTGCCGCACCCTGCTGGTCTACGACGCCTACAACGATGTCCTGGAGCTGGCCGCCAGCAACACCCAGGCCAAACGGGTCATCGATAGCTGGGCCAATGCCGAGTGGTTCACCGCCAAGCCCGAGCTGCCGGCGGAGATCACCGTCACGGTCTTCAAGGTGGAAGGCGAGACCAACACCGATGACCTCTCCCCGGCAACCCACGCCACCACCCGTCCGGACATCCCGCTGCACGCCACGGCGATGCTCGAGACCCGGATGCCCGGCGGCCTGGATCTGATCGCCGAGCTCAAGCAAAAGGGCCATCCCGTGGCCTACGTCGGCGACGTGGTCGGCACCGGCAGCTCCCGTAAATCCGCCATCAACTCGGTGCTCTGGCACACCGGCACCGACATCCCCCACGTGCCCAACAAGCGCAGTGGCGGCGTGGTGCTCGGCGGCAAGATCGCGCCGATCTTCTTCAACACCGCTGAGGACTCCGGCGCCCTGCCGATTGAGTGCGATGTCACCGCCCTGAACTCCGGCGATGTCATCACGATTCGCCCCTACGCCGGCACGATCGAGCGGGCAGCGGGCGAGGCCAATGCCGGTGACGTGGTGGCCCGCTTCGAGCTCAAGCCGAGCACGATCACCGATGAGGTGCGTGCCGGCGGCCGCATCCCCCTGATGATCGGCCGTGCCTTGACCGACAAGGTGCGCGCCCAACTGGGCCTGCCCGCCAGCGACCTCTTCATCCGGCCCAGTGCCCCCGCCGACACCGGCAAGGGCTTCACCCTGGCCCAAAAAATGGTGGGCAAGGCCTGCGGCCTGCCGGGCGTGCGCCCCGGCACCAGCTGTGAGCCGCTGATGACCACGGTCGGCTCCCAGGACACCACCGGGCCGATGACCCGCGATGAGATGAAGGAGCTGGCCTGCCTGGGCTTCTCCGCCGATCTGGTGATGCAGAGCTTCTGCCACACCGCGGCCTACCCCAAGCCGGTGGACCTCAAGACCCACGCCGAGCTGCCCGACTTCATTAGCTCCCGCGGCGGCGTCGCCCTGCGCCCCGGCGACGGCATCATCCACAGCTGGCTGAACCGGATGCTGCTGCCCGACACCGTGGGCACCGGCGGTGACAGCCACACCCGCTTCCCCCTGGGCATCTCCTTCCCCGCCGGCTCCGGCCTGGTGGCCTTCGCCGCCGCCATCGGTGCGATGCCCCTGGACATGCCCGAGTCGGTGCTGGTGAAGTTCTCCGGCTCCCTGCAGCCCGGCGTCACCCTGCGGGATGTGGTCAATGCCATTCCCTACGTGGCGATCCAGCAGGGGCTGCTGACGGTGGAGAAGGCCGGCAAGAAGAACATCTTCAGCGGCCGAATCATGGAGATCGAGGGCCTGCCCGACCTGAAGCTGGAGCAAGCCTTCGAGCTGACCGATGCCACCGCCGAGCGCTCCTGCGCCGGCAGCACCATCAAGCTCTCTGTGGAGACCGTCAGCGAGTACCTGCGCAGCAACGTGGCGCTGCTCAAGAACATGATCGCGCGGGGCTACAGCGATGCCCGCACCCTGGCCCGCCGGATCAAGGCCATGGAGGACTGGCTGGCCAATCCCGTGCTGATGGAAGCCGACGCCAACGCTGAGTACGCCGCGGTGATCGAGATCAACCTCGATGAGATCACCGAGCCGATCCTGGCCTGCCCGAACGACCCCGACAACGTCAAAACCCTCTCGGATGTGGCCGGGAGTCAGATCGATGAGGTGTTCATCGGCTCCTGCATGACCAACATCGGCCACTACCGCGCCGCCGCCACCGTCCTGGAGGGACAAGGGGAGAACACGGCTCGCCTCTGGGTCTGCCCACCCACCCGGATGGATGAGGAGATGCTCAAGCAGGAGGGCTACTACGCCATCTTCGAGAAGGCCGGCTCCCGCATGGAGATGCCCGGTTGCTCCCTCTGCATGGGCAACCAGGCGCGGGTGGAGGACAACACCACGGTGTTCTCCACCAGCACCCGCAACTTCAACAACCGCTTGGGCAATGGCGCCCAGGTGTATCTGGGCAGCGCCGAGCTGGCTGCGGTCTGCGCCCAGCTGGGCCGGCTCCCCAGCAAGGAGCAGTACCTGGCCATCGCAGCCGCCAAGATCGATCCCAAGGGCGCTGAGCTCTACCGCTACCTGAACTTCGATCAGATCGAGGGCTTTGAGGACAGCGGTCGCGTGGTCAGTAGCGACGACGAGGCGAAAGTGCTGGCAGGGGTCTAAGGGCATTGCAAACCCATGGCCTGAAGCTGGAACTGCAGTCCTGGAGGACCAGCCGCAACCTGGAGCGGATGGTCCAGCAGCGCTGGCCGGCTGTCGTTCTCACCCTGATCGTCACCGGCCTGGGGGCTGCGGCCGCCGGCCTGCTGTTCAAAACGGGCGTGGGCTGGCTGGGCAGTTGGCGCCTAGGGCTCCTGCAAACCGCCAGCCCTTGGCTGGTCCTGCCCTTAATGGGAGGGATCGGCGGCCTGCTCTCGGCGGTGCTGATCAGCACCCTGGCGCCAACGGCGGCGGGCTCGGGGATCCCGCAGGTGATGCGCTTCCTCTCGCGCCAGAGCCTGCCGATGAACCTGCAGGTGGCCATCGTCAAATTGCTGGCGGGGATCCTGGCCATTGGCAGCGGCTTCCCGCTCGGACCCGAGGGTCCTGCCGTTCAGATGGGCAGTTCCGTGGGCTGGCAGATGGCCCGCTGGTTCAAGGCCCCGCCCTCGCTGCTGCGGGTGATCGTGGCGGCCGGCGGCGGCGCAGGGATCGCAGCCGTCTTCCATGCCCCCCTGGGGGGCTTCTTCTATGCGATTGAGGAGCTGCTGCGGAAGTCCGGTCCGATCCTGCTGCTGCTGGTGCTCGGCACGGCCTTCGCCGGCAGCTTCTGGGCCGACGTCATGGGCCTGGCTGGCTTTGGCCAGCAAAGCGCGGGCATCGGCCAGAAGGGCTTCCAGATCAGCAGCGAGTACAACCTCGATATTCAGTTCCTGCCCAAGGACCTGATCTATCTGGTGGCCCTGGGGATTGTGGTGGGCCTGCTGGCGGAGCTCTACACCCGCTACGTGGTGAAGATGCAGTCCCTGGGGCAGCGCTTCTTCTCCGGAAAGATCGTGGTGCGGATGCTGCTGGGCGGCATCGCCCTGGGCTGCCTCTATGCCGCCCTGCCGGCTGAGTTCCGCAACAACGCCGGCCTGCAGCACACGATCGTCGACGGCCACGTCGAGATCAACAAGGCCGTGGGCATCTTCACGCTGCTGTTTTTCGCCACCGGCCTGGCCGCCGCCACCGGGGCCCCGGGCGGCCTGTTTGCACCGATGCTCACCCTGGGCGGCGCCCTGGGGCTGACCGCCGCAGGCATTGCCGAGCACCTCTCCGGCCATGCCCCAAGCACCTACGTCTTCGCCGGAATGGCGGCCTTCATCGCCGCCTGCTCCCGCACACCGATCACGGCCGTCTTCCTGGTCTTTGCCCTGACCAAGGACCTGCTGATCCTCAAGCCCCTGTTCGTCTGCGCCGTGGTGAGCTTCGTGGTCTCCCGCATCACCCACGAGCACTCGATCTACCAACGCCAGCTGGCCCTGCAGAGCAGTGCCACCAGCACCCAAGGGGAGATGAAGCTGCCGGGCACACCGCTCAGCCCGCGGGACCTTTGAACCAAGAAACCCTGCTGTTTGAGCCAGCTGCTGCGCAGCAGGGTGCCCTTCGGGCGGTGTTGGCCTTCCCCAGCACCTACACCGTGGGGATCACGAGCCTGGGCTACCAGGTGGTCTGGGCGACCTTGGCCCAGCGCGCCGATGTGGATGTGCGGCGGCTGTTCACCGACCAGGGCGATCCGCAGCACCGCCACTGCGATCTCTTTGGCCTGTCCCTGAGCTGGGAACTCGACGGGCCGGTGCTGCTGGATCTGCTGGAGCAGCAGCGCATCCCGATCTGGGCAAGCGAACGGGGCGACAACGACCCGATCGTCTTTGGCGGGGGGCCGGTGCTCACCGCCAACCCCGAACCCCTGGCGCCCTTCTTTGACGCGGTGCTGCTCGGCGATGGCGAGCTGCTGCTGCCGGCCTTTATCGATGCCCTGCAGGACTGCAAAACCGCCCCGCGCCAGCAGCGGCTGCGGCGCCTGGCGGCCGTGCCCGGTGTCTATGTCCCGTCGCTCTATGCCCCCCGCTACGGCGAGGGCGGTGACCTGCTGGCGATCGAACCGATCGAGGCCGGCATTCCCGAAACCGTGGAAAAGCAGACCTGGCGCGGCAACACCCTGAGTCACTCCACGGTGATCACCCCGGAGGCGGCCTGGCCTTCTATCCACATGGTCGAGGTGGTGCGCAGCTGCCCGGAGCTCTGCCGCTTCTGCCTGGCTAGCTATCTCACCCTGCCCTTCCGCACGCCGAGCCTCGATGACGGGCTCATCCCGGCCGTGGAAAAGGGCCTAGGCGCCACCCAACGGCTGGGACTGCTGGGGGCCTCGGTCACCCAGCACCCGCAATTTGGCGACCTACTGCAGTGGCTCGATCAGGACCGCTTTGACGACACCCGGGTCAGCGTCAGCTCCGTGCGGGCCGCCACCGTCACCCCCGAGCTCGGGCGGATCCTGGCCAAACGCGGCAGCAAGTCCCTGACCATCGCCATCGAGAGCGGCAGCGAGCGCATGCGCGAGGTGGTCAACAAAAAGCTGGCCACCGAGGAGATCTACGCCGCGGCCCGCTACGCCAAAGAAGGCGGCCTCAGCGGCCTGAAGCTCTACGGCATGGCCGGCCTGCCTTCGGAAACCGAGGACGATGTTGAGGCCACCGCCGACCTGCTGCTGCAGCTCAAGAAGGCCACCCCTGGGCTGCGCCTATCGCTCGGGGTCAGCACCTTTGTGCCCAAGGCCCACACCCCCTTCCAGTGGCAGGGCGTCCGCCCCGAAGCCGAGAAACGCCTGAAACTCCTGGCCAAACGGCTGAAGCCCAAGGGCATCGACCTGCGCCCCGAGAGCTACGGCTGGAGCGTGATTCAGGCGCTGCTCTCCCGCAGCGACCGGCGCCTTGCACCCGTGATCGCCGCGGTGCGCGGCCGCCACGAAAAACTCGGCGGCTGGAAGCAGGCCTACCGCGAAGCCGACACACCACTGCCCCCCTGGGAGGAGGTCATCCACGGGGCATGGGACGCCGATCGGGTCCTGCCCTGGGAGCACCTCAAGGGCCCCCTACCCAAGGCCACCCTGCGCAAGCACCACGACGAAGCCCTGGCCTAGAGCCGGCAGCGCAGACCCGCCAGCAGGATCCAACCGGCGATGTTCAGGCGGCTGTCGTACATCGGGATGTCGGTGGCATGGAGCACCACCAGCACCAGCGCCGCGGCCCACCAGGCCCGCTCAAACAGCGCGCCACTGGCCATGCCAAGCCTCACGCCGCGGATCAAGAGCCACAGCACCAGACCGACCAGACCCACGGCCACCGGCAGACCGTGACTGAGGGCCAGATCCAAGGCGATGTTGTGGGGATGGCCATGCCAATGGCCCGTCCGCAGGGGATAGATCACGCTGAAGGCCGCCGCCCCCCAGCCCAGCCAAGGACGCTCGCCCACCAGCCCCAGGGCCGTGCCCCACTGACTCAGACGCGTCAACGCCAGGGGCCGCTCCCCATGGGAATTGAAATCGTTCAGGCGTCCCCAGATCGACTGGGGAACGATCTCCCGCAGGGGGGCCTGAATCACCGCCGGCACCCCCGGGAGGGTGGCCAGGGCAACGGGCACCAGCGCCAACAGCAGCAGGGGCAACAACCAAATCCAGCGCCCCGGGCCCAGCACGATCGGCACCGCCAGGACCAGGGCACCCCAACCGTTGCGGGAGTCGGTGGCCAGCATCTCGGCCACCTGGGTGACCACCAGGGCAAAGCTGATGCCCCAGAGCCCAAAGGCCAGCGGGCCGGAGCGCCAGCGGCGGCAGTGCTGCAGAAAGGCCGCCAGCACCAAAGGCCAGCTCAAGGCCAGCCAGGCCGCCGTGATGTTGGCGTAATCAAACAGGCCCGAGAGCCGCCCAGGCGGATTGCCACCACCGCGGATCCACCAGACGATCGCCCCACCCAACAGTTCATAGGGGCCGCTCCAGCCGAGCACCATCTGGCCAAAGCCGGTCCCCAGAACCGGAACGGTGCCGGCCACCAGCCACAGGGCCACCCGGCGCCGGGCCTCGGGCGTGGCCAGATAGGGCTGATAGGCCCAGAACGCCCAGAAAAACGGAAGCCAATTGCCCAGGCCCACCCAGGCCAGCCAGCCGCTGGAGGCGCTGAAGCAGCCCAGGAGCATCCACAGACCGATGCCAGCCAGCAACCAATTGACCCGATCGTCCCGCCAGGCGGTCGGCTGACGGCTCCCCAGGATCAAGGCCACAAACAGCAGCAACCCCGCCAGAAGCGCACTGGCCGGCAGCAGCAGCAGGGCGACCTGGAAGCAACGCCAACCCCAGAGGGTCGCCGCCGCCGGCCGCTCCCCATCGAGCAACACCAAACCGGCCTGCAGCGGCTTGCGCCAGAGCTGGGTCATTCGAACACCGCTGTACGGCCGCGGTAGACCATCACCTGTCGCTTCAGATGCAAGCGCACCGCCCGTGCCAAGGCCAGACGCTCGGTATCGCGGCCTTTGCGGATCAGATCCTCCACCTCATCGCGGTGGCTCACGTTGACGGTGGACTGGGCAATGATCGGGCCCGCATCGAGCTCATCGGTCACGTAGTGCCCGGTGGCCCCGATCAACTTCACCCCCCGCTCCCAGGCCCGGTGATAAGGCTGCGCCCCCATGAAGGCCGGCAGGAAGGAATGGTGGATGTTGATCACCCGGTGGAAGGCATCCGGCGGGTCAAAGGCCGCCAAAAAGGCTGGCGTCAGCACCTGCATGTACTTGGCCAGGATCACCAACTCAATGCCGTGCTCCTTCAACAGCTCCAGGTGACGGGCCTCGGCCTCCTGGCGGTTGGCGTTGTTGATCGGCACATGGGCGAACTGGGCGCCGAACTCCTCGGCGATCGAACCCAGATCGGGATGGTTGGAGACCACCAGCGGCACCCGCATCGGCAACTCGCCGGTGCGCACACGCCAGAGCAGATCCAAGAAACAGTGGTCCTGCTTGCTGACGAAGATCGCCACAGGCGGGCGCTGATCCGAGAAGGTGACCCTCTGTTCACCACCAAGGCGCTCCGCCAGGGAGGCCGCCGCCGGAGCAATCGCTTCCCGGGGCAAGCCGAACCCCTCGAGCTGCCACTCGATGCGGCTCAGGAACAGACCAGCCCCTTGGTCGCTGTGGTGATCGGCGTGGACGATGTTGCCGCCGTTGCCCGCCACCCAACCGGAGAGCTCCCGCACAAGACCCGGCTGGTCCGGGCAAATCATCTGAAGGATGGCGGTGGCAGCCGTCATGGAATGGCGTCAAAGCCCGGGAGACCTGAATTCTGCCGTTCAAGCCGTTGCAGCTCGTTATGGAGAGCTCCCAGGCCAGTGGCCCTGGGTAAAGTCCCGCAATCAAGCTCAGCAACAATGGCTGCTCAACCGCTCTATTCCGGCCTGCGGCGACTGGCCCTGGCGGCCCTCGCTCTGGTGATCAGCTTTGGCCTGACCGCCTGCGGTGGCGCCAAAGCGAAGGCCCCCACCCTGAGTGCTGACGACATCACCGTGATCGAGCGCCAGGCCGAAGGCTTCCTGGCAGCGCGCGACCGTCTGCCTGAGCTCGCCACCCTGGTGAATGAGCGCAACTGGGTCTTCACCCGCAACCTGATCCACGGCCCCATGCAGGAAGTGGGCCGCGAGATGCTCTACATCAACCAGCGTCTGCTGCCCGGCGACCGCGCTGAGGCCACCAAGCTGGCCACCGATCTGAAGGCCGCCCTGGCCGACCTCGACGAAGCCGCCCGTCTGCAGGACGCCAACAACCTCAGCAAGTCCTACATCAAGGTCGCCAGCGGTTTCGGTCGTTACGCCCAGATCCTTCCTGAGCAGGTTCAGTCCGACCTCAAGCAGATCTGAATCCGCTGAACCCCCTGCCCACCAGCCGGCCCTCCTCGATCTGCGTGATCGGAGCCGGCGTGGTGGGCTTTTCTGTGGCCTGGCACCTGCAGCGGAGCGGGCACCAGGTCACGCTGTTTGACCCCCAGCTGGGGCAAGCCCAAGGCGCAGACGCCGGCAGCAGCGCGGCCCTGGGGCTGTTGATGGCTCGCGTCTTTCGCCGCAGCAGCGGCCGGGGCTGGAGGCTGCGGCAGCAGTCCCACGCCCTCTGGCGGCAGTGGCGGGAGGAGCTCCAGCAGCGGGGCCATGTCCTGCCCTTTCGCCCCGGCCTCCTGCAGCTCGCCACCACGGCGGCCGAGCAAGAGGCGCAGGCCCAACTGGCGGAGCAGCGGCAGGACCTGCGCCTGCTGGATCCCGCAGCACTCGAGACCCTCAGGCCGCTCATCCCCCAACCGTCCCTCGGGGGACTTCTCTCCCCGGAGGATGGCCAACTCGATCCCATCCCAGCCATGCGGGCGCTGCAGGAGGACGGGGCACGGCTTGGGGTCCAGCTCAACGCGACGGCGGTCCGCGGGCTGGAGCGCAGCGGAAGCGGCCAATGGCGCGTCGTCGGCGGACAGGGGTCCTACGACTGGGTCGTCCTCAGTGCCGGCCTGAGCAGTTCAGCGTTGCTGGAGCCCCTGGGCCACGAGCGACCCCAACACCCGGTGCTCGGCCAGGCCCTAGAACTGCAACTCGCAGACGGTGATCAGGCCCCCCTCAACTGGCCGGGGAGCCTGAGCTGGAGCGGCATCAACTTGGTGCCGCGGCCCCAGGGACGCCTCTGGCTTGGCGCCACGGTGGAAATTGATCAACGGCAAGGACAGCCCGAGCAGCTGCTTGCCCTGCGCGAGCTCGACGGCAAGGCCCCAGCCTGGCTGCAACGGGCCACGGTGTTGCGTCAGTGGCAGGGGCTGAGGGCCCGTCCCCTGGGCCGGCCCGCACCGCTGCTGGAGCAGCTCGAACCGGGATTACTGCTGGCTAGCGGCCACTACCGCAATGGCGTCCTGTTGGCTCCGGCCACGGCCGCCTGGGTGGCTGAGCAGATCGAACAAGGCTGACCACTGGAGGGGGCTTCTTTAGCCTTGGGGCTCTTGTCGACATCTGCCGACGATGCTTCGCACCCGCACCCTGGTCCCCCTGGGCCTCCTGGCCGTCCTGGCCCTGACGGCCTGCGGCGGATCTGGCTCTGGCGGCGGTGCGTCCAGCGCCCGCCTACAGGGTGCCGGGGCCACCTTCCCCGCTCCGATTTACCTGCGCTGGTTCCAGGACTTGGCCTCCAAGGGCGAGGTGAAGGTCAATTACCAGTCGGTGGGTTCGGGCGCTGGCATCCGCCAGTTCGAGGCCGCCACCGTTGACTTTGCCGCCAGCGACAAGCCCCTGAGCGACGAGGACGCCGCCGGCATCCAGCGCGGTGCCGTGCAGGTCCCCATGACCGCCGGCGCGATCGCCGTGGCCTACAACAACCCCGGCTGCGAACTGAAGCTGACCCAACAGCAGCTGGTCGGAATCTTCGAAGGCAAGATCACCAACTACAGCGACCTGGGTTGCTCTGATCAGGCCATCAAGGTGGTCTACCGCTCCGACGGCTCCGGCACGACCTACAACTTCACCAAGTCCCTCTCGGCCTTCAGCCCCGCCTGGGCCTCGGGACCGGGCTCCGGAAAATCAATCAAGTGGCCCATCGGTCTTGGCGCCAAGGGCAATGAGGGCATGGCCGCCAGCCTGCAGCAGATCAAGGGCGCCCTGGGCTACGTCGAGA
>NZ_JAFMNJ010000031.1:0-17273 GCF_017859255.1 Vulcanococcus sp. DEBay_Sum29NL08_54 | reverse complement strand
CCTATGCCTCCCAGGGGGGAGCCGTGCTGGGCATCTGCGGCGGCATGCAACTGCTGGGGCGTGAACTCCTCGATCCCCAAGGCCTGGAAGGGGGTGCCGGCTCGAGCCACGGCGGCCTAGGGCTCCTGCCGCTACGCACGGTCTTTGGAGAGGTCAAGGCGCTGCGGCAATGCAGCAGTCCGGCGCGATGGCCCCAAGGATCAGAGCCTGCGCTACTGGAGGGCTTTGAACTGCACCGGGGAGCCACCAAGGCGATCGAAGCGTGCGAGACCCTGGCGGAGAATGAGTCCCTGGGATGGGTCTCAGGCCGTATCGCCGGCACCTATCTCCATGGTGTCTTTGAGAGTGGCCCCTGGCGCCGGCGCTGGCTCAACCAGCTCAGGGCGCGTAAGGGGTTGCCATTGCTTAGCGAACGCCAACCTCACCACAGCCGTCAGCGGGAGGCACTGCTCGATCGCCTCGCCGATGCCTTCGAGCAACACGTCAACCTGGAGCCCCTGCTCAAGCCATGAAGGACGTCCTGATCCAGTGGCCCAATGGACAGCAGACCCGCTGCAGTGCGGGGAAGGATTGGCTGCAGGCTGCGCGCGAGGCCGGTTTCTCAATCCCCACGGGCTGCCTCGGCGGCAGTTGCGGCGCCTGCGAAATCGATGTCAACGGCAAGACCATCCGGGCCTGCATCGCCACCGTTCCCGCCAGTAAAAGCGGTGAGCTGAGCGTGGAGCTGGCGAGTGATCCCTACTGGTGATCGCGCTGAATTAAGCCACCCCCCAGCACCATCTCGCCGGCGTAGAACACCGCCGCCTGGCCGGGGGTGATCGAGAACTGCTCCTCGGCGAACTCCAGGCGGCAGCGGTGCGGTCGGTCGGCCGCGCGGTCGGAATCGGTCTCCGGCAGGGGAATCAGTCGGGCCTGCTGGGGTCCACTGCGGTAGCGCACCTGCACCTCCACATCGAGCGGCTCGGTGGGTGGCGCGATGGAGACCCAATTGACCGCGCCCACCACGGCCTCGCCGCGGGCCGCATCCCGGCGGGGGGCCACCACCACCTGGTTCATCGCGCCATCCAGGCGGACCACATGCAGCGGCTCACTCCAGGCCACCCCCAGGCCCTTGCGCTGGCCAATCGTGAAGTGCTCGATGCCGTCGTGCTCGCCCACCACCTGGCCATCGGCCAGCACGATCTGCCCCGGGCGTGGCGGCAGGTAGGCATCCAAGAAGGCCTTCATCGAACCGTGGTGGTCCGCCAGACAGAGGTCCTGGCTCTCGGGCTTCTGGGCCGTGCGCAGCCCATGACGATCCGCCTCCAGGCGGGTGTCGGGCTTGGTCAGCTCGCCCAGGGGAAACACCAACCGACCCAGGGCCTCCTGGGGCAGGTCATAGAGGAAATAACTCTGGTCCTTGCGCTCGTCCAAGCCGCGCAGCAGCTGATGGCGACCGTTCTCGCTCTGATCGCCGTGGCGCACCCGGGCGTAGTGCCCCGTGGCGATCCGATCGATGTTCCGCTCCTCCTTGGCCCAGCGCAACATCGGCCCGAACTTCACCTCCCGGTTACAGCGCGAGCAGGGCAGCGGGGTCACACCCGCCTCGTAGCCCTGCACCAGGAAATCAACGATCTGCTCCTTGAAGTGCTCGCGGAAATCCACCACGTGGTGGGGCACCTCCAGCTGCTCGCAGACCCCAGCGGCATCCACGAGACCCTCGGCGCAGCAGGCGCCCTTCCCGCTCATCAGCCAGAGGGTCAGCCCCTCCACCTCCCAGCCGGCCTCCACCAGCAGGGCCGCCGTCAGGGAGCTGTCCACTCCGCCGGACAGCCCCACGGCCACCCGGTGCTCCCCCGGCCACTGGCGCAGCCGCTCAATCGCCAGCGCCCCCGCCTCCGTTGCCGCCACGGAGGCCTCAGATGCAACGGGAACAGCGGAGAAGCGCGCCAATGCCAACGGTGGCTGTTCTCTCCATCATGGAACTGACGCCGTCAGTGCTGTTTTGGCCTCGTCCTGTTGGCCCCCACGCGACGCCGAGCACCTGCTGGTCAGCGGCCAGCAGATGGCCGGACTCGAGCAGGTGCTCTTCGAGAACGGCCTGCCGGTGGAGGCGCTGATGGAGAAGGCCGCCCTGGCCATCAGCCGGCGGCTGCAGGAACCCGATCTCTGGCCAGAGCTTCAAGCGCGAGGGGCGCTGGTGCTGGTCGGCCCCGGCCACAACGGCGGCGATGGCCTGGTCATCGCCCGGGAGCTGCAGCTCGCCGGCATCCCCGTACGGCTCTGGTCTCCCTTTGAACGGCGCAAGCCCCTCACCGAGAACCACCTGCGCCAGGCCCTCTGGCTGGGGATTCCCCAGCTGGGCAGCCCACCCGACCCGAGTGATCCGGCCCTCTGGATCGATGCGCTCTTTGGCATCGGCCAAAGCCGGCCCCCGGGAGATGCCCTGGAGTCCCTGCTGGCCCAGCGCCAACGGCACCAACCCCAGCGGCTGATCGCCATCGACGGCCCCACAGGCCTCTGCGCCGATCGCGGCCTGCCCCTGGGTCAGACCGCCGCCACCGCCGGGCTGACCCTGAGCATCGGCCTGATCAAACAGGGGCTCATCCAAGACAGCGCCCTGGCCTGGACCGGAGCACTCGAGCGCATCGACCTGGGGCTTCCCGCGGCCCTGCTGGAGCAACTGCCCGCGCAGCAACCTCTTGGCCTGAGCCCCAGCGACCTCGATGGCGCCCCCTGGCCCACGCCCGCTGCCGCGGCCTCGAAGTACCAACGGGGTCGCCTCCTGGTCGTCGCCGGCAGCGACGCCTACCGCGGTGCCGCCCTGCTCGCTCTGCTAGGGGCCAGCGCCAGTGGCCTCGGCAGCCTGCGGGCCGCCGTCCCCGAGGCCGTCGCCGATCAGCTCTGGAGCCAGCTCCCCCATGCGGTGCTCTCAGCCCGGCTGCCCAGCCGCGGCGATGGGTCCCTGGATCTCAGCGCGCTCGCCCCCTCAGCCCTGGAGCGGCTCGATGCCCTGGTCCTCGGCCCGGGCATCGGCAACACGGCAGACGATGCAGCGATCTGGGAGACGCTGCAGGCCTTCCCTGGCCTACTGGTCCTCGATGCCGATGGCCTCAACCGCCTCGCCCAGCGCGCCGCCCTTCCCTGGCTGCGGGGCCGCTCGGGCCCCAGCTGGCTCACCCCCCATCCCGGCGAATTTCAGCGCCTCTTCCCCGATCTCACCGGACTGCCGCCGCTGGAGGCCTGCGCGGCGGCGGCCCAGCAGAGCAGCTGCTCCGTGCTGCTCAAGGGGGCCCGCAGCGTCATTGCGGATCCCAGCGGAGAGCGCTGGCAGCTCAGGAGCGCCAGCAGCCATGCCGCCCGCGCAGGCCTGGGCGATGTCCTGGCGGGCTACGCCGGAGGACTGGGTGCCCTCGCGCAGGCCAGCGGCGCCGGCTGCAGTGGTTCCTTGCTCGCCCTGGCAGCCCTGGCCCACGCCAGCGCCGGGCTGCAAGTCAGCACGCTGCACGGCATCGGCGCTGCTACACCGCATCAGATTGCCGAAATGTTGGCCGCGATGGAGAGAAAAACGAAGCCAGGGATTGTCAACAGAATCTGCAGCGGCCAGTTGTGCACCTGAGTCTCAAAAGTGTTGTGATCTTTCGTATCTCAAAGCTGAAGCGTTACTGAAATCCCAGCACTTTTTAAAAAAGCCATAGGAGATTCTTCCAACCTTTCAACAGGAGCCTCCATGGCAGCCGCCACCAGCTCCAACACCAGCAGCAGTCGGCGCCGCAGCAGCGATCCGATTAGTTGGTACCTCTCAACCATTGGTCGGGTGCCCCTGCTGACGCCCGCGGAAGAAATCGAACTCGGCAATCAAGTGCAAGCGATGATGCGGCTTGCCGAAGAAGACAAAGGCGAGGCCTATACAACGCATGAAAAGAAGATCATGCGTGTGGGCAAGCGCTCCAAAGAGCGCATGATGAAAGCCAACCTGCGCCTGGTGGTCAGCGTCGCCAAGAAATACCAAGGCAAGGGCCTGGAACTGCTCGATCTGATCCAGGAGGGCTCCCTGGGCCTCGAGCGCGCCGTGGAGAAATTCGACCCCACCCGCGGCTACAAGTTCTCGACCTACGCCTTCTGGTGGATTCGCCAGAGCATGACCCGGGCGATCGCCTGTCAGTCGCGCACCATCCGCCTGCCGGTGCACCTCTCCGAGCGCCTCACCGCCATCCGCAAGGTCAGCCTTGAGCTGGCCCACAAGCTCGGCGCCATGCCCAGCCGCAAGGAAATTGCGGAAGAGATGGACATGCCCCTCGATGAGCTGGATTCCCTGCTGCGCCAGGCCCTCACCACCTCCAGCCTGGATGCCCCAGTGAACGGAGAAGAAGGGCGCAGCTTCCTCGGCGATCTCATTGCCGATCAGAGCAACAGCGAGCCCCTCGACCAGGTCGAGCGCGGCATCCATCAAGAGCAGCTGGGACGCTGGCTCAGCCACCTCACCGACCAGGAGCGTCAGGTGCTCGAGCTGCGCTTTGGCCTGGAAGGGGAGGAGCGCCACACCCT
This sequence comes from Vulcanococcus sp. DEBay_Sum29NL08_54, assembly GCF_017859255.1. NCBI lineage: Bacteria > Bacillati > Cyanobacteriota > Cyanophyceae > Synechococcales > Synechococcaceae > Vulcanococcus > Vulcanococcus sp. DEBay_Sum29NL08_54. The sequence continues at coordinate 12,746 of NZ_JAFMNJ010000031.1, read as the reverse complement.
CGCTGAAATCGGCCGCATGCTCGAGGTCTCCCGCGAGCGGGTGCGCCAGGTCGAGCTCAAGGCCCTACGCAAGCTGCGTCACCTCACCCGCCGCCTGCCCACCGCCATCTAGGACTCCGTTGCTGCCGGGGCTGGCGCTGCCGGCAGCTCCGAGCCGGAAATACAGAAGCTATTGAGGGCCTTGCTCTTGCTCACGGGGCTGGTCTTGAGCTGGGCCATCAGCATGTCGCGGGACTTCTGACAATCCGCGAAGGTCTTCATCGGCAGGGACTGCATCGCCGTACCGCCGTGGACGGATCCGGACCAAAACAAGATCACCAGCCAAACCGGAGCCATCGAGATCCCTTGATTGCACTCCTTTGTAGCCCGGTTTCCGCCAGACTTCGCGCACCAACGCTTACCCGCAATGCTCGGCGGAGAGGACAGCCTTCCGGTCACCCTGCGGCTCTCGGAGCCGGTGATCAAGGAGCTCGAGCTCTTGATGCAGCAACTGCAGCTCGATGACATGGGGCTGCTGGTGGATCGCCTGCTGCGGGAGTCCCTCTTCGACGAAGAGTTCGACGGCGACGAGGACTGATCACCCCCGGTGCGCCTGCCGCTCGTCTACCACCCGGCCTACTCGGCCCCCCTGCCCAGTAGCCATCGCTTCCCGATGGCGAAGTTCAAGCTCCTGCGTGCCCTGCTCGAGGAGCAGGGCCTGGCGAGGGAGGAGCAGATCCATACCCCCCTTCCGGTGCCGCGGCGCTCACTGGAGCTGATCCACAGCCGCCGCTACCACCAGGCCTTCGCCCGCGGGGAGCTGCTGCCCGCGGAGCAGCGCCGGATCGGCCTGCCAGCCACAACCCCCTTGGTGCAGCGCACCTGGCTGGCGGTGGGAGGGTCGCTCCTGACCGCCCGCCTGGCCCTCCAACACGGCGTCGCCTGCCACCTCGCCGGGGGAACCCACCACGCCTACCCCGACCACGGCAGCGGCTTTTGCATCTTTAACGACTTCGCCGTCGCCGCCCAGGTCCTGCTGGCAGAAGGCCAGGTCCAGCGCCTGATGATCATCGATCTGGATGTGCATCAAGGGGATGCCACCGCGTCGATCTTCCGCGATGAACCGCGGGTCTTCACCCTCTCGGTCCACTGCGGCAGCAACTTCCCCCTGCGCAAACAACAGAGCGACGTCGACCTCGCCCTCGACGATGGTCTGGGGGATGACGCCTATCTGGAGTCAATCGGCGATCTCATCCCAACCCTCCTGGATCAAGAGCAACCGGATCTGGTGCTCTACAACGCCGGCGTCGATCCCCACCGGGAGGACCGACTCGGTCGGCTGAACCTCACGGATCAGGGCCTACTCAACCGCGACCGCCTCGTCCTGGACAGCTGCCTGCGCCGCAACATCCCAGTCGCGACGGTGATCGGCGGCGGCTACGACGCGCTCACACCGCTGGTGCTGCGCCACGGCCTGGTCTTTCGCGCCGCCAGCGAGCAAGCCCGCTTGCACGGGCTCTAGGGCTGCCGCTCAGTCTTCCGCCCAGATGTAGCGGGTCAGTTCCTCGGGCTTGGGTTCAGGAGCCGACAGGGCGAACTCCACGCAATCGGCCACCTCGGCGTCGATCTCCTTCTCGATCCCCTTGAGCTCCTCGGCGGTCGCCAGGTTGTGCTCGATCAGGTGCGCCGCCAAGCGCTTGATCGGGTCCCGCTGGGCCCAGAACTCCTTCTCGGCCTCAGCCCGCAACTCGTCGGGGTCCGCCAGGGAGTGACCGCGGAAGCGGTAGGTCAGGCACTCCAGTACCGTGGGGCCCTCGCCTGCCCGGGCCCGTTCGATCGCACGCTGGGCAGCACCGCGAACGGCCAGGACATCCATGCCGTCCACCTCTTCACCGGCCATGCCGAAGGCTGCGGCCTTGCGCCAGATCTCGGGATCACTGGTGGCGCGGTTGTGGTCCATACCAATGGCCCACTTGTTGTTCTCGACCACAAACAGGATCGGCAGCTTCCAGAGCGCCGCCATGTTCAAGCACTCGTAGAACTGGCCGATGTTGCAGGTGCCATCGCCAAAGAAGGCCGCGGTCACCGCATCGCTGCTGGAATCGCCCAGGGCATCGCGCTTGTAGCGGCTGGTGAAGGCGGCCCCAAGGGCCACGGGGATGCCCTCACCAATGAAGGCATAGCCACCCAGCAGGTGGTGCTCCTTGGAGAACAGGTGCATCGAGCCGCCGCGGCCCTTGCTGCAGCCGGTCTCCTTGCCGAACAACTCGCTCATCACCTCGCGGGCCGGCACGCCGCAGCTCAGGGCATGCACGTGATCGCGATAGGTGCTGCAGAACCAGTCGTGCTGCATCTTCATCGCCTTGATCACCCCCGTGCTCACGGCCTCCTGGCCGTTGTAGAGGTGAACGAAGCCAAACATCTTGCCGCGGTAGTACATCTCGGCGCACTTGTCTTCGAAGCGCCGACCGAGAGTCATGTCGCGGTAGAGCATCAACCCCTCATCCCGGGTCACCGTCGCCGGCGTCGAGGGATAGAGATTCATCAGCCGCTCGGCATGCAGGCCGACCTGATTGACATCGGCGGAGCAGGAGGGAGCACCACTGGTGGCGACGCCCTGTCCAAGATCGGCCTGTGTCATGGCTGAGGTCCTGCTCTCCGGGGACTCTGATGCTGGCCTGACTGTACGGGGTCCATCTCCAAAAGGTGCACGAAGGACGGCCAAAACCGAAGACTCTGCCTACAGTCACGTCCGATTAGCGCCCGCCAATCCGAGCTCAATTTGGAACTGCCGATCGACCACTTCCGCCTACTTGGCGTGAATGCCAGCTCCGACCGGCAGAGCGTGCTGCGAACCCTGCAGCAGCGTCTTGATCGCGCGCCAGACCAAGGCTTCACCCAAGACACTCTCCAGGCCCGGGCCGAGCTGCTGGAAGCCAGCGCCGACCTGCTGAGTGACGAAACCCGCCGCCAGGCCTATGAGCGGGAACTGACGGCCATTGCGGACAACGCCAACGGTTCCATCGCCGCCCTGGAGATTCCGCCCTCCCGTGAGGTCGGCGGTCTTCTCCTCTTAATGGAGGCCGGCCAAGCCCAGGAGGCCTTCGACAGCGCCGCCCGCGGCCTTCAGCCACCCCAAGCACCCGCCCTGGGCAGCAGCCGCGAAGCCGACCTGACCCTGTTGGCTGGCTTGGCCTGCCAGGGCACTGCCCGGGATTACCGCGACCAACGCCGCTATGAGGCGGCCGCCCTGACCCTGCAGCAGGGTCTGCAGCTGCTGCAACGCATGGGCCAACAGGCCGAACAGCGCCGCAAGCTCGAGCAGGACCTCAAGGAACTCCTCCCCTACCGGGTGCTGGATCTGATCAGCCGCGATCTCTCCGCCAGCGGCTCGCGCCAACAGGGGATTGCCCTGCTGGAGCAGCTGGTGCAGCAACGGGGCGGTCTCGAGGGCCACGCCGATCTGACCTTCCCCCAAAGCGAGTTCCAGCCGTTCTTCAAGCAGATCCGTCAGTTCCTGACGGCCCAGGAGCAGGTGGAACTGTTCAGCCGCTGGGGCGATGCCGGCTCAGCCACCGCTGACTTCCTCGCCAGTTTTGCCCTCACGGCCTCGGGCTTCTCCCAGCGCAAGCCCGAGCGGATTCTCGAGGCCTACGAACGCCTGAAGAACAGCGGCCAGCCGGGCATTGAGGTCTTCCTCTCCTGCCAGCAACTGCTGCTGGGCCAGGTGGATGAGGCGGAGCGCCTCTTTGATCTAGGGGCGGATGCCGCCCTGAAGCAGTGGGCCCTGGAACAGGGGGACGACCCCCTGGCCCGCCTCTGCGCCTACTGCCGTGACTGGCTCACCCGCGAGGTGCTCGAGGGATTCCGCGACATCGACGTCGACGCCAACCTCGATGCCTGGTTCGCTGACCGGGATGTCCAGGCCTACATCGATCAACAGGACCGCATCCGCGGCCGCCAGTTCAGTGCCAAGACCAGCCTCGAGGCACCAGCGGCCGCCGAGACCAGCAGCCCCTTTGGCGATTGGCCGAGCTTCGACCTTTCAGGCAGCTCCGATAGCCCCAGCAGCTTTGAGTCGCTGGAGCAGGAGAGCGAGGACGACGATGACGAGCTCTGGGATGGCCCCCGCTGGAGGTTCTCCGATCTCCAATGGCCCCAACTCGGCGGCCTGAACGAACGGCTGCAGGCACTCCCTAGCTGGGGGTTGCCGGTCGGTGCGGCCGTCGCTGCCCTCGTCCTTGGCTTCGGCGGCTGGATGGCCCTGAAACCACGGGTCAGTGAGGTGGAAACGGCCGCCAGCAGCGCCCTGGTTCAACCCGAAACCCCAGCACCAGCGCCGCTCGAAGCCCCCTTCCCGCTCAAGGCCCCCGACCCCAGTGCCGGCCAACTGCAGGGCCTACTGGAGGCCTGGTTGACGGAAAAAGCCGCAGTGCTCGCCGGTGGAGCCCCCAGCGAATCCCTGGCTGATCTAGCCAGCAGCGATCAAATCCAGCGTCTGCAGCGCCAAAGCCAGGCCAACCGCCAGCGCGGGGCCACTGAAACCGTCAAGACCACCATCACCGGCTTCAAGGTCAGCGACCGCTCCCCCGTGCGCATCGCTGCCCAGGTGGTACTGACCTACAGCGATGAACGCAAGAGCAGCACCGGTCAGGTCCTCAGCAGGACTCCTGAGATGACCCTGCGCAACACCTACATCTTTGGCCGCAGGAACGGCAGCTGGCAGCTCGTGGCCTACAAGCCCACCGCCAAGAACTGACGCGCCCGACCCGCTGCCGAGACGGTCGCTTTTTACGATCACTCGATCACAGGCGCCCCCATGTTCGACGAGCTCTCCCAACGGTTTGAAGATGCCGTCAAGAACCTGCGCGGTCAGGGGGCCATCAACGAGGGCAACATCGACGGTGCTCTCAAGGACGTGCGCCGGGCCCTGCTGGAGGCCGACGTCAGCCTTCCGGTGGTCAAGGACTTCGTCGAAGAGGTCCGCAAGAAGGCCCTAGGGGAAGAGGTGGTGCGGGGCATTAGCCCCGACCAGAAATTCATTCAGGTCGTTCACGAGCAACTCGTGGAGACCATGGGAGGCGAGAACGCACCCCTGGCCCCTGCCGGCAAAGAGGGCGCCCCGGCGGTGGTGCTGATGGCGGGCCTGCAGGGCGCCGGTAAAACCACCGCCACCGCCAAGCTCGGCCTTCACCTCAAAGAAAAAGGACGCAGGGCGCTGCTGGTGGGGGCCGACGTCTACCGGCCCGCGGCCATCGAGCAGCTCAAAACCCTGGGCGGCCAGATCGGCGTTGAGGTCTTCAGCCTCGGCACCGACGCCAAACCGGAAGCCATCGCCGCCGCCGGCATCGAGAAGGCCAAGGCCGAAGGCTTCGACACCGTCCTGGTGGACACCGCCGGCCGCCTCCAGATCGACACCTCGATGATGGAGGAGATGGTCCGGATCCGCGAAGCCGTCCAGCCCGATGAGGTGCTGCTGGTGGTGGATTCGATGATCGGCCAGGAGGCCGCCGAACTCACCCGGGCCTTCCACGATCAGGTGGGCATCACCGGTGCGGTGCTGACCAAGCTCGACGGCGACTCCCGCGGCGGGGCGGCCCTCTCGATCCGCAAGGTCAGCGGCGCACCGATCAAATTCATCGGCACCGGCGAAAAGGTGGAGGCGCTCCAGCCCTTCCACCCCGAGCGGATGGCCAGCCGCATCCTCGGCATGGGCGATGTCCTCACCCTGGTGGAGAAGGCCCAGAAGGAGGTCGAGCTGGCCGACGTGGCCAAGATGCAGCAGAAGCTCCAGGAAGCCACCTTCGACTTCTCGGACTTCATCAAGCAGATGCGCCTGATCAAGCGCATGGGCTCCCTGGGCGGCCTCATGAAAATGATCCCGGGGATGAACAAGATCGACGACGGGATGCTCAAGCAGGGCGAAGAGCAGCTCAAGAAGATCGAAGCGATGGTTGGCTCCATGACCGAAGCCGAGCGCTGCGATCCCGACCTGCTGGCCGCCAATCCCTCCCGCCGGCGCCGGATCGCCAGCGGCAGTGGCCACACCCCCGCGGATGTGGACAAGGTGCTGCAGAACTTCCAGCAGATGCGGGGCTTCATGCAGCAGATGACCCGCGGCGGCGGAATGCCCGGAATGCCTGGAATGCCAGGCATGGGCGGAATGCCTGGAATGCCTGGAATGGGCGGAATGCCCGGCATGGGTGGAATGGGTGGCCGCGGTGGCGGCGGGATGCCCAAGGCCCCCAAACCCGCCAAGAAGCGCAAAGGCTTCGGCCAGCTCTAGGGGGTCACCCCAGAGAGTATTGTTGTCGTTTGCGCCCGATTCCCTGGGGAATCAACGCGCGTTTATCCAGTCAGCAAGGCAAGGCCACAATGATCAAGCTCCGCCTGAAGCGGTTCGGTAAGAAGCGGGAAGCGAGCTTCCGCCTGGTGGCCTGCAACAGCACCTCACGCCGCGACGGTCGTCCCCTTGAGGAGCTGGGCTTCTACAACCCCCGCACCAAGGAGACCCGTCTCGACACCGAGGCCATCCGCGCCCGTCTCGCCCAAGGCGCCCAGCCCACCGAGGTCGTGCAGACCCTGCTCGAGCGCGGCGGTCTGATCGAGAAGAAAGTGCGTCCCTCCGTGGTCGTCGGCCAGAAGAAGCAAGCCGCCATCCGCGAGGCTGCTGCCAAGCAGGCCGCTAAGGAAGCTGCCGAAGCCAAGGCTGCTGAGGCCGCTGCTGCTGCAGAAGCCGCCGCTGCCGCCGAAGAGGCTCCCGCTGAAGAAGCAACTGAAGCCTGAGGCCCTCCCCCATGCCCGGGGCTGAAAGCCTCACGGCCTTCACCATCGACCTTCCCGACCAGGACGCCGCCATGGCCCTGGCCGGTGAAGCTGAATCGACCCTGCATCGCCTCGAAGCCCTGACTGGTGCTTCGTTGGTGCTGCGGGGTCTTTCGCTGCAACTGCGCGGCAGGCCGACCCAGCTGGAGCGGGCCGCCGGCCTGGTGGAACTGCTGCGTCCCCTTTGGCAGGAAGGCCAAGGCATCACCCAGGTGGATGTGCAAACCGCCCTCTCCGCCCTGGATACGGGCCGCGGAGAGGAGCACCAGCAGCTGGGGAAACAGGTGCTGGCCCGCAGCCAGAGCGGGAAGCTGCTGCGTCCCCGCACCCTCAAACAAAAGACCTACGTCGAGGCGATCGAACGCCACGACCTCACCTTCGCCCTCGGTCCAGCCGGCACCGGCAAGACCTTCCTGGCGGCCGTTCAGGCGGTCCGAGCCCTGCAGGAGCGCAAGGTGGAGCGGCTGATCTTGACCCGCCCGGCCGTGGAGGCCGGCGAGCGCCTGGGCTTTCTGCCTGGGGATCTGCAGCAGAAGGTGGACCCCTATCTGCGGCCCCTCTATGACGCCCTGCACAGCCTGCTGGGACAGGAGCGCACCGCGGCGCTGATCGAGAAGAACGTCATTGAGGTGGCGCCGCTGGCCTACATGCGGGGCCGCACCCTGGCGGAGGCCTTCGTGATCCTCGATGAGGCGCAGAACACCACCCCCGCCCAGATGCGCATGGTGCTGACCCGCCTGGGGGAGGGCTCAAAGATGGTCGTCACCGGAGACCCCACCCAGATCGACCTGCCCCAGGGGCAGTTGAGCGGCCTGATCGAAGCCGCTCAAGTCCTGGAGGGGGTCGAGGGCATTGCCGTCTGCCGGCTCAGCGCCGCCGATGTGGTCCGCCATCCGCTGGTGCAGCGCCTGGTCACCGCCTACGCCGCCCGGGATGCGGCCAAGGCCCGGCGTTAGTCGGGGGATCCACACCCCCAAAGGGCACACAAGCTGGAGATCGCTGGCAGGATGAAGCCAGTCATCCTCTGTGCCATGCCGGCCAGCAGCAATTTCCAGGAGGCCATCCGCGAGGCGCAATCGAGCGCCCTCGTGGGGCCCAACGTGGTCAATAAGGCGCTGCCCTACGTGGGCGGCGGCATGGTGCTCACCGCCGGTGGCGTGATGGGCGGCCTGGCTCTGTTGGCCAGCAACCCCGCCAGCTTCATGCCCCTGTTCTGGGTGGCCCTGATTGGCAACTTCATCCTCTTCTTCGTGGCCCAGAACGTGGCCCTGAAGGCGAACAACAGCACCGCGCTGCCGCTGATGGCGGCCTACAGCCTGATCACCGGCTTCACCCTGAGCGGCATCGTCGCCCTGGCCATCGGCACCGCCGGCATCGGAGCCATCGGCACCGCGGCTCTGGCCACCGGCGTCACCTTCGTGGCCGCCTCGGTCATGGGCCGCCGCATGAGCGACAGCGTCGGTCAGGCCCTCAGCGGCGTCGTCGGCCTGGGCATCCTCGGCCTGGTGATCGCCATGGTCGTCCAGATCGTTGGCGGCATCTTTGTGCCCGGCTTCGGCATGGGCGGCATGGAGCTGCTGATCGCCGGTTTCGGCACCGTGATCTTCGTGGGCGCCGCCTTCGTGGACTTCTACACGATGCCCCGCACCTACAGCGACGACCAGTACCTGGCCGGTGCGCTGAGCATGTACCTGACCTACATCAACCTCTTCATCTTCATCCTGCGTCTGGTGATCGCCCTCAACGGTGGCGGTCGCCGCGACTGATCCAGTTCCCTGGTTCACCCAAGCGCCCCAAACGGGGCGCTTTTTTGATGCGCCGAGGGGGCGCCTCAGCCCTCCGCCACGGCCAGCACCGCCTCAGCAATCGCCGCGGTCTGAGCCGCGTCATACCCCCAGCGCTTGAGGAAGGCCACGTCCTCACCGCGGCCCTCGGTCGCCTCCAGCAGGACTTCCAGGCGGGCCTTCACGGCCTCAGGTTCCAGCAACCGCAGCAGTTCGGTGCAGCGCGCCTGCACCCGCTCCGATCCCGCCTGCTGCGCCTCATCGGCATTGCGCCCGTGATGCAGCGCCATGGCCGTGCTCATCGCCAGGTTGCGGGCGCTGAGATCCACCACGCCATCGCCGGCCTGGCGCAGGGCCAAGACCACCGGGTCCGGCAGACGGTCCATCAGCGGGCAATCCCCCGCCAGGGAGACCACAAAGAACCCCCGGGCGCCATCCCGGCTGGCCACCAGCTCAGAGACCCGATCGCCAATCACCTCATCGCTGAGTTCACCGTTTTCCCAGAGCCCCAGCCACTGGGCTGTGATCTCCATCGCCTGTTGAAACGTGGGCTCCAGCGGGGCGGCTTCGGTCATGGGGGAGGTTGAACTGCCAAGGTGAGGCTATGGAGTCACACGACCAGCTGCCGCCTTTGCCAGATCTGAGCGATCTGCCGGCCGAGGCCATGGCGGGGGGCTTCAGCCTGGGGCAGAGCCCCGAAGGATTTCGCTCGGGCTTTGTCGCCCTGGTGGGACGGCCCAACGTGGGCAAATCCACCCTGATGAATCAGCTGGTGGGGGAGAAGGTGGCGATCACCTCCCCCGTCGCCCAGACCACACGCAACCGGCTGCGGGCAATCCTCACCACCCCCACAGCCCAGCTGGTCCTGGTGGACACCCCTGGAATCCACAAGCCACACCACCTCCTGGGGGAGCGGCTGGTGCAGACCGCCCGCGGTGCCATCGGCGAAGTCGATCAGGTCCTGCTGCTGGTGGATGGCAGCCAGGCCGCCGGCCGAGGCGACGGCTTCATCGTGGAACTGCTGGAGCGCATCAAGGTGCCGGTCCAGGTGGCGCTGAATAAATCCGACCTGGTGGACCCGGCCCAGGCCGCCGAGCTGGAGGCCAGCTACCGCGAGCTGGTGCCCGGTTGGCCCCTGCACCCCGTCAGCGCCCTCAACGGCGAGGGGACCGAGGCCCTGGTCAGTGCCCTCGCCGCGGAGCTTCCTGAAGGCCCCCACCTGTATCCGCCGGATGCGGTCAGCGACCAGCCGGAGCAGCTGCTGCTGGCGGAGTTGATCCGTGAGCAGGTTCTGCAGCACACCCGCGAGGAGATCCCCCACTCCGTCGCCGTTCAGATCGAGCGGGTCGTGGATGACAAGGAACGCACCGCCGTGCTGGCCACCGTGTTGGTCGAGCGCAACAGCCAGAAGGGCATCCTGATCGGCAAAGGCGGCAGCATGCTGCGCCAAATCGGCACGGGCGCCCGGCAGCAGATGCAGAAACTGATCGCCGGTCCGGTCTACCTGGAGCTCTTCGTCAAGGTCGTTCCCAACTGGCGCCGCAACTCCTCACGGCTGGCGGAATTGGGCTACCGCGGCGACAGCTGAGAGAATCGCCGCCATGAGCGACAACGCCTCCTTCCCCCCCGACTCGATCGAAGCCTTCCTGCGCTTCTGCGACGGCGAGTGGATGAGCCTTCGGTCCCGTTTCGTGCTGGGCGATGACAGCGACGCCGGTGAGGGCGACGAGTGGCACAGCAGCGAGCGCGGTGAACTGGTGGTCCGCTACCTCGAGGGCAACCCCGGCGGGCTGAGCGTCGGGCCCAAGGAGCAGGCGCCCAAGCAGCTGCAGTTTCAGGCCGATGGGCAGTTCCACGCCGGAGATCAGCAGGGCCGCTGGACCCTCTGGCCCGACAGCAGCCTGGAGCTGGTGATCGAGCGCGATGGCAACGAGATCCGCGAGCGGATCTGGTTCAACAAGCCCAACCTGCGGCTGCGCTCCACCATCGAGCAACCGGCCGATGGCACCCCCGGCCGCGCCAGCTTCAGCTCTGAGATTCGCCGGGTGAGCCGGCCCGCCGCCTGAGCGATGCGTCTCGATGTGGTCAGCCTGACCCCGGAGGCCTTCGCGCCGCTGCAGGGTCTTGGGGTCATCGGCCGCGCCTTCGCCGCCGGCCGCGCTGAGCTCCACGTTCACAACCCCCGGGATTTCGCCACCGACCGCTACCGCAAGGTGGACGACGAGCCCTATGGCGGCGGTGCCGGCATGGTGCTCAAACCCGAGCCGGTCTTTGCCGCCTACGAATCGATCCCAACGCAGCCGCGCCGGCGCACCCTGTTGATGTCGCCCCAGGGGCAACCCCTACGCCAGCAGGATCTGCGGCGTTGGGCTACGGACTACGACCAGCTGGTCTTCCTCTGCGGCCACTACGAAGGATTCGACGAACGCATTCGCTCCCTGGCCGATGAGGAGGTCTCGATCGGCGACTTCGTGCTGACCGGGGGTGAACTGCCGGCGATGACGATCATCAATGGCGTCGTGCGTCTGCTGCCGGGCACCGTCGGCACCGAGGCCTGCCTGGAGGAGGAAAGCCACAGCGCCCTGCTGCTGGAGCACCCCCACTACACCCGCCCGGCCGACTTCCGCGGCATGACCGTCCCGGACGTGCTGCGCAGCGGCGACCACGGCGCCATCGCCCGCTGGCGCGCCGATCAACAACAGCAGCGAACCGAAGAGCGCCGGCCCGATCTCTACGCCCGCTGGCAAGAGCAGCAGCAACAGCAGTGAGCCGTTAGGCCTCGGGCTTCTGCAGCCCCTTGAGGGCGCCGAGCAGGGCCGCCGGGCTTTGCGGGTCGACCATCAGCACGCTGCCGCCAGGGGCCTGGGCCATCGATTCGCCCATGGTCATCCAGTCGCCCGCGAGCAGCAGGCGCATCGCCTCGGCCGCCTCGGGATCGGCCTGCATCGCCTTGGCTAGGCGGGTGGCGGCATCGGCGCGGGCCTGGGCCAAGAGTCCCTGCTGCTTGGCCTGGGCCTCCGCCTCCAGCAGCAGGGCTTCCTGCTTGGCCCTGGCATCGAGCACCAGGGCTTCGGCCCGGCCCCGGGCTGCATTGAGCTGGGACTCCTTCTCACCTTCTGAGCGCAGGATCGCGGCGCGCTTCTCCCGCTCGGCCGTCATCTGTTGTTCCATCGCCTGCTGCACCCCGCGGGAGGGCTGAATGTCCCGGAGCTCCACCCGCGTGACCTTCACGCCCCAGGGATCGGTGGCGGAATCCAACTCCCGCAACAGCGCCTCATTCACCTCCTGGCGAGTGGTGAAGGTCTGATCGAGATCGAGCTTGCCCATCTCGGCGCGGATCTGGGTCAGCACCAGATTCACCATCGCCGCCTGCAGGTTGTCGACCGAGTAGTAGGCCCGCTCGTGCTCCAGCAGTTGCCAATAGACCACCGCATCCACCTCGATGGCGACGTTGTCGCGGGTGATGCACTGCTGCGGCGGGATATCCAGCACCCGCTCCTTCAGCGACTCATGGCTGACCACCCGTTCCACCACCGGAAGCACCAGGGAGAGCCCCGGCTGCAGCTGCCGGTCGTACTTGCCCAGTCGCTCCACCAGGCGGGACTGGCCGCCGCTGGTGACCTTGATGCTGTTCAGCCCCAGGAAGGCCATCACCACCAGGGCCGGCAAGCCAAACAGCGCTTCCATTGGCCCAATTGATCCGTTGGCTTCAAGCTAGGCAGCAGCTGCCTGATCGCAACCCCGTGACCGCGCTGCTCTGGTTTCTGCTGGCCCTGGTCCTCCTGGCCCTGGAGTGGCTCGGGGTGGAGTTCGATGGCCTGCTCGCCGCGGCCCTGGCGGCCCTGCTGGTCTCCCTGCTCAGCGCCTGGCTGCCCCTAAACCTGGGACTGCAGCTGCTGCTCTTTGCGGGGGGCTCGGTGGCACTCCTGCTCGTGCTGCAGCGCTGGTCAGCGCGCAAGCGGGAACGGGCCATTCGCCAGAGCGAGGGCTCCCAGTACGCGGAGGTCATCAGCGGCTTCGAGGCCGGCAGTGACCAGGGGAGGGTCCTCTGGCACGGCCAGAGCTGGGCAGCGGAGAACCTCGAACCCCGTCAAGCGCTCCAGCCCGGCAGCCAGGTCCTGGTGATGGGGCGCGACGGCACCAACCTGCAGGTGCTGC
>NZ_JAFMNJ010000071.1:0-3714 GCF_017859255.1 Vulcanococcus sp. DEBay_Sum29NL08_54 | reverse complement strand
CTCGCCCTGCTCATCGGAGAACGGTCCAGCGGCATTTAGCAACGCCACGCCCGCGCTGTCTGAACCCAACGCCGCCCCAGCTGCCAGGGCGGCGTACCCCCCCAGGGAGTTACCAACAATCACCGTGGGGCGGCCGATGCGCTCCCTGACGTAGCTCACCAACTGATCGCGCCAAAGGGCACCGCCATAGCTGGGGCCAGCGGGCTTAGCACTGCGGCCAAACCCCAGCAGATCCAAGGCATGGACCTCGTAGTGCTGCTGCAGGGCCGGGATGTTGAAGCGCCAGTGGTCGGTGGAGGCACCAAAGCCATGCACCAACAGCACGGCAGGACGGTCAGCGGGGCTGGTGCCCTGCTGCAGGCAATGGATGGGAAACCCCTGAAACTGCCAGGTGCTCGTGGTCACAGGGGCCTGCTGCTGAAGGGCGATGCTAGGGAGGACCACTGCCTTGGGGGCGCCTGGTGATCACCGACTGGCTGCTGACGAGCTGGAGTCTCTGGCTTCCGGGCACGGCCCTTTGGGCCGTGAGTGCCTATGTCCCCCTCAGTGGGCGGCTGCTGAACGAAGAAGACCCAGCCGGCATAGCCAGCCTCAAGCTGGGAGGCTGCCTTGCCCTGGCCCTTTTGCTGGGCTTCGGCATCAACCTGGGCTTGGGCTTCAGCCTGGGCCCCAGCTGGGGCTCAAGCCTCGGCCTGGTCACAGCGCTCTACGCCCTGTTTTGGGGCGTGATCGCCCGCCAGGACTAATCGCCCTGGTAGCTGCTGCGGCGACGGCGGGTCCGGCCTTCACCAAAGGAATCGTTCTGACTGCCGTAGCTGCGGTCTTCCCAGCCCTGGGCACCGGATGGACGATCACCCCGAGGTTCAGGTGCGCGGTTGGGCTCATAACCACCACCGCCGGAATAACCCCCGCGACGGGGGGCGCCACCGCCGCCGCCGGGAGAACGGGGTTCGGCCTTGTTGATGCGCAGGGGGCGGCCCATCAGTTCAGCCCCTTGCAGGGCGTCGATCGCCCGGTCTTCGCTGTCGGGATCGACGAGTTCGACAAAGGCGAACCCACGCTTGCGGCCGGTATCGCGCTCTAGGGGAAGGGCGCAATTGGCGACCTCACCAAAGGGGGCAAACAACTCGGCGACGTCCTCTTGCTCTGCGCGAAAAGGAAGGTTGCCAACAAAGATGCTCACAGGCCGTCCGGGCCGATTCGGCGTTGATTCAGCCCCAGAACCCTAGACCGGCTGGAGCAATTTGAACGGCTGCTCTCAATCCAACAGCCGCTGTTTGGCCCGCTCCAGTTGCAGCCGGACCTGATCAAACGCCGTCCCCCCTTCACTCCGGCGGGCGGAGACCACCTGACGGGGATGAATGGCCTCAAAGATGTCGGCCTCAAAGGCTGAATGGAGCTGATGCCAACGCTCCAGCGGCAGCTCACGCAAAAGGATCCCCTCCTGCAGGCAGGTTTTGACGAGGCCGCCCACCAATTGATAAGCCTCCCGAAAGGGAACGCCTTTGCCGACTAGATAGTCCGCCACATCCGTGGCATTGGAGAAGTCACTCTCCACCGCCTGCTCCAGACGCTGGGGACGAAACTCCAAACCCTCTTCAAACAGAATCGCCATCGCCTCCAGGCAGGCCAGGGTGGTGGCCACGGCGTCAAACAGGGCCTCTTTGTCCTCCTGGAAATCCTTGTTGTAGGCCAGGGGAAGACCCTTGATCATCACCAGCAGTCCCTGCAGGTGACCGAAGACGCGCCCGCATTTGCCCCGGACCAGTTCGGGGACATCGGGGTTTTTCTTCTGGGGCATCAGGCTGCTGCCCGTGGCGCAGCGATCGGTGAGGCTGACGAAGCGAAACTCCTCGCTGGCCCAGAGGATCACCTCCTCGCTCAGGCGACTCAGGTGCACCATCACCAGGCTGGCGGCCGCACTGAACTCCACCGCGAAATCGCGGTCACTGACGGCATCGAGGCTGTTGGCGTAGACGTCGTCAAAACCCAGGGCGGCGGCCGTGTGACGCCGATCAATCGGTACTGGTGTCCCCGCTAGGGCAGCCGCACCGAGGGGGCAGATGTTGACCCGCTTGCGCAGGTCCTTCAAACGAGCGCGGTCCCGCTCCGCCATCTCCACATAAGCCAGCAGGTGATGGGCCAGGCAGATCGGCTGGGCCCGCTGCAGGTGGGTGTAACCGGGGATCATCACCTCCACGTGGGCTTCGGCCTGGGCGAGCAACGCCTGCTCAAAGCGCACGAGGGCACCATCGATGGCATCGATCTGACCCCGCAGCCACAGGCGCAAATCCGTGCCGACCTGGTCATTGCGGGAGCGGCCGGTGTGGAGCTTTTTGCCCAGGGGCCCCAGGATCGCGATCAACCTTCGCTCCACGGCGAAGTGCACGTCCTCGTCCTCGAGGCCAGGGTTGAACTGGCCTGCGGCCGCCTCAGCGCGCACCTGCTCGAGACCAGCGACCAGCTGCTCAGCCTCCTCGGCCGTGATCACTCCGGTGCTGCCCAACATCCGGGCATGGGCGATCGATCCATCCAGGTCCTGCTGCAGCAGGTTGATGTCAAAACCGATCGAGGCATTGAAGCGCTCAATCGCTGGATGCAGACCCTGCTCAAAACGCTGACTCCAGGTGGAGGAAGAGGAATCAACGGCCATCGGGCCCGGACGTGCTGCTGAATCTCAGCTTGGCAGGCGACTACTCACGCTCGGCAGCGTCACCTCCTCGCGCACCTTCAGCACCACCATCGAGGCATCGTCATCGAGGGGGCGATCCGCTCCAACAAAGCGATCCAGGCGCGCGAACAGCTGATCCAGGATTCCTTGGGCCCCACCGCCGGAGCGGCAGGCCGTTTGCAGGGCCGCAACCAGACGCTCCTCGTCGAAGCGCTCGCCATTGAGGCCAGAGGCTTCCGTGACGCCGTCGGTGTAGCAGAGCAGGACATCGCCTGGCTCCAGCACGATCTGCTCGCAGCCGTACTCCGCCTCGCTCTGCAGACCGATCAACAGACCCGGTGCATCCAGACGTTCGACTGCATGGCGAATCCGCCGCCAGATCAAGGGCGGGTTGTGGGCCGCGTTGGCGTAACGAAGCAACCGGGTGCGGGGGTCGAAGTCGGAATAGAAGAGGGTGACAAAGCGATGGGACTGGGCCAGGTCCTCCTGAGCCAATTGGTTCAGGTCGTGGAGGATCTGATCGGGGGGCAAGCCGCTGGAGACCTCGGCCCGAAGCATGCCCCGCAGCAGCGTCATCAACAGACCGGCTGGGACCCCCTTGCCCATCACATCGCCAATCACCAGGGCCCAACGCCCCTGCTCCCGCTGGCGGCCAATCAGCTGGGGCCGGGTGGGAATGAAATCGAAGTAATCTCCGCCCACTTCAAAGGCAGGCCGGCAGCGCGCGGCCAATTCCACCCCCTCGATCACGGGGCAGTGGTCCGGCAGCAACTGGGCCTGGATTTCACCGCCGGTGGAGAGCTGACGATCGAGGCGCTCATGGCGCCTGGCCTCCTGCAGTAACTGATCCCCCTCCACCGCCACCCCGGCGAGGTCCGCCACGAGTTGGACATGGCGGCGGTGACTCTCGCTCCAGCTCAGGCCGGCCTTGGAACCGAAGACATACAAGCGGCCGCGCACACGACTGCGGGCGGCCAGGGAGGTGGCGACCAAGGGGCGATCCCCCAACTGGCGGCGCACAAGAGCATCCAGCAGTTGGGCCA
>NZ_JAFMNJ010000070.1:0-3838 GCF_017859255.1 Vulcanococcus sp. DEBay_Sum29NL08_54 | reverse complement strand
TGGTGGATGACGTGGGGATCTCGATCGAACCCGTCATGCGGCGACGAATGGCTCCCCCAATTGAGCCGTATCCGATGGGCGGGTGACGTAGTCAGCGTTACGTCCCGCTCGCTCGGTTAAGCCGCCGAGGGATCGTCCCCGACAAGCGGTGTGACCGTTCGGTTAAGGGCCGTGCCTGCAGGATTGGGCAGTTCAGCAAAGGAATCACGCCATTGCTGCACCCAGAGCTGCTGACTGCGCTCGTACAGCGCCATCAGGGAGTCGACGGCGCGCTCTTCAAAATCCACCCGCAGATCCAACAGGGGGAAAGCCGCCTCACCGCTGACCTGCAGGGCAGCCGAGGTCGCATGGGGGGAGCGCAGATCACCGCCTGCCTCCTCACCGGCGCGAAGGGCGCTCAGCAGGCGACGCCCCAATTTCCAGGAGGGATCACTCAACAGAAAGGCCTCCTCCATCGCCAGCAGGACAGCCTCGCCAGCGAGAAAGTTGCCCGCGACCGCCAGATCCGGATGGCAGCGATGGCTGGCATAGGGACCGCATTCAGAGCCCGTCCAGCCCGCCGTACGGCCGCAGGCATCAATCAGGTGCAGCTGACGGTGCTCCATCTGCGGGTCATCCCGCAAGAGGCTGGCCAGGACGGTTTCCGCATCCCGGTTCTGCTCCATGCGCTCGAGACCGCAAATCCCCAGATAGGGGTTCGTGTGGGCCTGGGTCGCGACGGCCCCAACCCCAGAGCGGATATGGGGAACCGTTGATCCGACGGCGAGGTGACAGGTGGCAACGGCCACGCCAAAGCGCCCGTTGGATGGATCCCGCGCCAGGATTGAAAAGGTCATCCCGAGAGCTGGGCATCCAGGCGCAGAAACGCCTCCAGCAAGACCGACGTTCCGGCAACACACTGCTCAAGGCTCGTGTACTCGGCCGCGGAATGGCTCAGGCCGCGATGGCTTGGGACAAAAACCATGCCCATCGGCCAACGGCGGCCCAATTCCTGGGCGTCATGGCTGGCGCGACTGGGAAGGGCGCTGTGGGAGAAGCCCAAGGCTGAGGCCGAGGCGGCGATCGCCTCCATCAGCAGCGGTGCAGCCGGGGTCGGATCCACAGAGAACTGGGGCTCCATCGTCACGCTGCAACCACTGGCCTCAGCAATAGACGCCAGGCGTTCCTCGAGCTGCGCACTCAGGGAGGCCAAGACCTCGGGGTCCAGATCGCGCAGATCGACGCTGCACTGAACCTCCCCGGGAACGACGTTGGCGGCATTCGGCCAGACCTCAAATCTGCCGACCGTGGCCACCGGATCACCGGGGTGCTCGAGGGCCATGGTCTGAACCGCCAAGACGACCTGCGCGGCGGCCACCAGGGCATCCTGCCGCTGATCCATCGGCGTCGTACCGGCGTGGTTCGCCTGCCCGCAAACGCGGATCGTGAAACGGCGCTGGCCGACCACCCCTTGAACGACACCAATGCTGTCGCCGCGTTGCTCCAGGACAGCACCCTGCTCCACGTGGAGCTCGAGAAAAGCAGCAATGGCGTCATCGCTGCGGGCCGCAGTGGTCAGGCGCTCCCAGTCCCCACCGAGGCGAGCCAGGTTCCGCTCAATCGGATCACCGTTACTGGTGGTGTAATCGCTGGGGTCGCCGCTGGCCGTTCCGGCCATCCCTTTGCAGCCCACCATCGTGGACTCCTCATCGGCAAAGACGATCAGCTCAAAAGGGTGCCGCAGCTGAAGCGAGGCATCCTTCAGGCAGCGGACCAGTTCCAGTCCAGCCAAGACGCCGAGGGTGCCGTCGTAGCGACCACCGGTTGGAACGGTGTCCAGATGTGAGCCGCTCACCAGCGCGGGGAGGTTGGGCTCTGAGCCCTCCAGGCGGCCAATCAGATTGCCGGCGGCATCGATGCGCAGGCTCATCCCCGCGTCGATCAGCCATTCACTCAGCAGTTCACGGCCCTGACGGTCCTCGGCGCTGAAGCCGCGCCGGCAAATGGAACCATCTGGCTGAAGACCGACTTCGGCCATGGCCTCCAAGGAGGCCAGGAGGCGCATGGCGTTGACCGAGGGTCTCTTCAGTTGAGCGGTGGGCGCAAGGGTTTGGGAGCCCGGGGCAGAGAGAACCAACCGCAGACCTGCACGTTCAAAAGAGCCCTCCCACCATCCGCCAGGAGGGCGAAGTACTGCGTAACCGTTGCGACCGTTTAAGCCGCAGCGGCCGGGTGCCAGCCGAGGGCATCGGCCTTGGCGCGGGCCTGGGCCGGCACATCCGCGGCAATGAACATCCGGTGCAACATCTGCACGCCAAGCAGGTGGTTGATCATGGCGTCCATCTGAACGCGGTCCGCATCGGTCGTGGCCGGGTCGTCATGGCGGGCGAAGAGGGCCCGAACACCCGCGACGCTCAGGAGTCCCGCCGCCTCGATCGCCTGATCACTCAGGTAGTCATCGGCCAGCTGCTTCATCTGCTCCCACTTCTCGGGCTCGGTGTGGGCCGGCGGAGCCATGAAGGCAAATTTTTCGCGCTTGTAGAGCACCTCCGGCAAAAGGCCCGCCATGGCCTCGCGCAGGACGTACTTCTCGGTCTTGCCCTTGATCCGCAGCTCAGGCGGGACCTGAACCGCCGCCGCCGCGAGGTGGTGATCCAAGAAGGCCGGCCGCGCCTCCATGGAGTTGGCCATGTCCACCCGGTCACCGCCCCAGGTGAGGATCTGGCCCTCCAGCATCGTCTTGATCCAGACGTACTGGGCCTTATCGAGGGCGTGGCGCCCCTCCAGCTGATCGGGATCCAGGGTCTTGGCGATGGCCTGGCCCGGCGAATAGTCCGAAAGGACCGAGCGATGGGCCTCCGCGAGCAGGTCCGGCACCAACGGCGCACAGGCCAACCAAGGCTGGAGGCAACTGGGGGTGAAGCCCACGACCGCATCGAGGTCAGGGTCATCCACTTGATCCGCCGCCAACATCGCCCCCTGCACCAAGGCATTGGATTGCTGCAGCAGGTCTTCCCAGGCCTTGCGCTCCGGCTCGGGCAGATCCTGCAGACCGTGCAGGAACATGTCGCGGCGGAAGGCGGGATAGCCACCGAAGAGCTCATCGGAGCCCTCTCCGGTCATCACCACCTTGTAGTTGACGCTGTTGACGTGGCGGCTCATCAAGAACTTGGCCACCGCCAGGGTGTTGTAGATCGTGCGCTCCGTGTGCCAGAGGGTGCGCTCCATCCAGCCATAGAGCTCCTTGCCCGAGAGACGCATGACGTCCTGCTCAGCGGCTGTGGCCTCGGCCATCTCCTGGGCGATGGGCGACTCGTCGTAGCGCGCGTCGTCAAAGCCAATGGTGAAGGCCTTCACCGGGCTCTGGCTGACGGCAGCGGCCAGCCCCAGGATTGAGCAGCTATCAATGCCTCCGGAGAGGTAGCAACCCACCGGGACATCAGCGACCATCCGCAACTCCACCGCTTCCAGCAGGGCGGCACGGATCGCCTCGATGTGGTCGGCTTCACTCTTGCTGCTGTCCCGCTCGCCCTGGCGCGGGAAGTCCATGTCCCAGTACTTCCATGTCTCCACCTCAAGGTTGCCGTTGCGCCGGCGAACACTGATGCCATGGCCAGGCGGCACCTGATGGATGCCCGCGAAGGCCGTGGTCCCGGGGACCATGGTTTGCATCAACTGGTGGAAGAGCCCTTCGGAGGTGAAACGCCGCTCGACCGCCGGATGGGCAAACAGGACCTTGAGTTCCGAGCCAAAGACCAAGCCCTGGGATGTGATCGTCCAGTACTGGGGTTTGATGCCGAAGCGATCCCGGACCAGGTGCAACACATCGCCGGCCTCGTCGTAGATGGCGAAGGCGAAC
>NZ_JAFMNJ010000069.1:0-3919 GCF_017859255.1 Vulcanococcus sp. DEBay_Sum29NL08_54 | reverse complement strand
GGTCGGAATCTGGGGCAGAACGGCACAGCGGTTCACCCCATTGCAGCGCAGTTGATCTCGGGTTTTGTTGAATCCGATTGACTGACAAACTGACTGACACATTGACTGACAGCTGAGAGCCGTCCCAAGCGTCTGGCGAGGCTTCTATAGCGCCTGACAGTGATCCCCTAGATGCTCAGCCATGAAGGGGGCACGGGGGGCTTCTGGAGTCCCTGTGGGTACGAGATAGGGCTCCTGAAATTTTTGGTCGTTATCCGAGACCGAGTGGCGCAGCTTGGTAGCGAGGGTGCCATCGGAGCACTAGGTCGCAGGTTCGAATCCTGTCGCTCCGATTGACTTCTCAGGGATTGAGATCAGAAGGCGCGCCCAAACCGCGCCCAAAACGCACAGGTGCACCGCCACCCCTCGGCAGCATTCCGGACTTCATCTCAGCGGATCTGTTCCCACCAGTCTTCGACAAAAGGCACCAGGTGGCCGCGCAGCATCAGCCGGACAAACAGCACACGAACAGCCGGATCGTTGGGTGAGTGGCCCGTCAGCTCGGCCAGCTGCTCCATTGCGATCGGAGTGGGAATGATCAAGTCAATTCATTCAACCAAGGAACCGCTGAATGCGCCAAAAACCCATCGACTACGCAGTATTCGCCATGGTTAAACTCCGTGCAGGCTT
The DNA here is from genome assembly GCF_017859255.1 of Vulcanococcus sp. DEBay_Sum29NL08_54. NCBI lineage: Bacteria > Bacillati > Cyanobacteriota > Cyanophyceae > Synechococcales > Synechococcaceae > Vulcanococcus > Vulcanococcus sp. DEBay_Sum29NL08_54. The sequence goes on along the minus strand of NZ_JAFMNJ010000069.1, from coordinate 3,250 downwards.
TCCTGCATGAGGCTCTGCCATTGATTTCCCAGGCCACTCCTTACGATTCAACTGAGAGGCTCCAATTGTTTCACCGGTAGTGCGCATAAGAGCGGGCAAGAATACGACAAGAAAAACAATCGCCGGCAGTCCAACAAACAGCGCGATGACGAAGCCATAGGCAATCAGCATCTCGATCACAGAGTTATTCATGGCAAGAAGCAAATAATGGCGAGTGACAGTGGTAAGAGCCTGCGCTTTGGTGTTCTCCTCTCCTGGTCACAGCCCAAGCTATTGGCAGGCGAATGCTGTGATCAGCTATTTCAGTAGACAAAAGTCAGAAGCGCTGTGTGTATGCATTGCCAACCAAGCTATTTCGCATTCCATCACAGAAGTGATCTTGAGCCATTGGCTCAGTAACTACGAGCCTTTCAAAACAACGATGCCCTGGATTTCCCCCTCATGCTTCTCGGTTGCATGTGCATAGGCGCTATCCATCGATTCCGAGTAATGGCTCGTTTCCGAACCTTTCCAGCCGCACCCAAGTCGACCACAACAGGCCTGCCAGGTTGGATGCAGAACAGTTAATTCCTTTTCTAACTCAAGAGCCGCCAGGCGCTCGGAAAATTGAGTCAGAACCTCCGCAGCGAAACCTCCCTCGAGGATGGATTTGCTTGCAATTGTGTTTGTCTCCATGTGCTTTCCATCGTTTCACATCCAAAGACTAAGCAGGGGAAGATATATTGAACATTGCAAGCAAGCTCTCAATCCGACCCGAAATTGCTGTTGATTAGCACCATCAGCTCCAGCCCTGGTGACTACCGCCTGCTGCTGTTGACGCTGCAAACTCATGACTGAGCGCATCAGCGATTCACGAATTGGCTCTCCAGGCATCGCTAGCTCGCTCAGCCGCGCCAGGTTGGGATGCCGCCACTGCCCAGGGTGCCGCGATGGCGCCACAGAGCCTCCGGCGTCACCAAAATTCCATGGTCGGCGGCCAACCGAGCCGCGCCCTGCGAAGACGGGGTGGCACGCATGGCTTGAGCGAAACCGGGATCGCTCTGGAGCAACTCCTTGAGCTGATGCAGTGCGGCAGCCGAAGCATTCGTAGCCTCGGGAACCGTGAAGTCACAGGTCGCCATTCCAGCCTCTTCTCAGGTTGAGACCAGGCTAGGAACAGCTGATCGAGCCGACGCCTCGATCGCACCTATCCAGCAGGTCTGCTGCATGACGGCTTCTTTCCGCACACGTAGATGGCTGCGGCTGCAGGCAACTCAGGCGAACATTGTGCAAAGCCATGTATCGAACATGTAGCAAGATTGCTGCATGCGTCAGCTACACAAGATCCGCATATTCCCTCTCAAATCTCAAGTGCCAACAGGCTTTATGCACATAATGCATAAAGCGCTTTTGCAAGAACTGCATCAAAAGTAGTTTTCCTTGCCCCTAATTAGGGGAGGTGCCCTACCCGTCAGTGGTCAAGAATGTCTTAAGAGTCTATTTTTCAGAGATGACTCAGGAGCGTCTCCTTCAAGCCCGCAATCAGGCTTCCCCCTCACTCGCGCTTGCCAGCCGCAAGCCCCAGCGGGTCACAATCACCGTTCCCTGGTCGACCTACCAAACGCTCATCAAAGCAAGCGATGAGCAAGGTCGCTCCCTCTCCAACATGGCGGCGTATTGGCTCGAACGACAAGCCGATGCCATGGCGCCAGAGCGTTTCGTGGCTAGCCCACGCAGGCACCACACCATCCACCTCAACAGCCAAGACGGCTGATCCGCCGAACAGCTCCACGGAAAGGGGGCAGCCGCGCCAAAAGGCAGCGGGGTGTCAGCGGGTTGCAGCACGGATGCGTCCTGCAGGGGAAAGGAACCTGCCTAAACAGAGGAGATCCGCAACCGTGCCCGATGTTCCTCATCACCCGACAGGACGAATCGATCGTGGAGGTGCTGGAGCTGCAGCAGCTCTTCAACCCCTTTTCGCAACGGGTGCTGGGGCGTCTCCATGCCGGTGAAGAGCTGCAGGAACCGGAGGCATTCCTTAAACGAGATCTGCTTTTCCCCTCCGGTGAATTCCTGCCTCGCTGCTGGCTGAATCCGAGCTACAGGCAGTCATAACGGCCTGCACATGCCGATCATCGACAGCCTCAAAGTGTTGGTACCAATCACCCACGGCCCGTAGGTGATCCACCTGAGCTAGGGCCACTAACCCATCCATCTGGGGACGCAGGCGGGCGGCAACGGTTCGATCAATCACAGGCACGGCGAAGATGATTTGTTCCGGCTGCCCCTGCCGTAGCGACTGGAGGGCCGCTTGCACCGTCATGCCCGTAGCGACTCCATCGTCCACCACCAGTAGGTGGCGATCCCTGAAGCTCGCCAACGGGGGGTCGCCATAGAGGTGCTGACGGCGATACAGCTCCCTATCGGCTTTCAGCACAATGCTCCTGCGCAGCTGCGGCTCCAGATGCAGTTGACGCAAATAGGGTTCATCCCAAATCAGCACCCCACCGGGGGCAATGGCCCCCACCGCCAGTTCAGAGTTGCGCGGATGGGCCAACTTGCGGACGGCCCAACTCACCAAGGGCAGGTCCAATGCGATGGCCACCTCGAGCGCCACCACGACGCCACCCCGCGGTAACCCCACGACTATTCCCTGGGGGTCCGCCCGCCAACGCAGCAAACGCTTAGCCAACTCCTCCCCCGCTTGCTGGCGGTCTCGCCACCGGATCTGCCGCTGTTCCATCAGCCTCCTCCACAAAGACGGGGAGGTGCGCTTATAGGCCGCATCCACCAGCCATAGGGCGGGGATGAACCACAGCAGCCACCACCAAAACTCTGATGGGATTGGGGCGAGCTGGAGTGCTGTAGCCAAGGGTGGCCATCCCTGAAACAACAGGAACGCCAACAACTCCAGGCCAACGCCCGCCCACAGCAGGCGATTCGGCGGCCGGCGCGGACCGCCCAATCGATGGTCGGAGCGACAGGCCCACACCGCACCCACCTGGGCAAAAACAATCGATCCCAGCGCCACACTTGCGCCTTGACGTTGCCTCTGGTCAGATCCAGATCTCACGTGATCATGGGCTCCCTGTTTTCTTCGCTCCCAATGAAGTCCCTGTCTGTTCTGGCCGGGCTCACGCTTGCGTTCAGCACGGTCCAGGTGAGCCCCGCCTGGGCTCAGCAGGATTCCCAGCCTGGTTACTCCAAGACCAGCACGTGCTTTAAGGACGAATACCGAGAGGAGTACGTCCCCGGAACGAAAGAGAAACCG
>NZ_JAFMNJ010000068.1:0-3978 GCF_017859255.1 Vulcanococcus sp. DEBay_Sum29NL08_54 | reverse complement strand
CAGGAGACGCTTGGGTTGGGGGTGGCCCTCAAAACCGATGCCGAACATGTCGAAGGTCTCGCGCTCGGGCCAGTCGGCACCGCGATAGAGCGGATAGAGGCTGGGGATCGTCAGGTCGCCGTCGCGGGAGAGGAAGACCTTCAGGCGCACCTCCTCGGGCAGCTGGTGCTTGGAGGTTGCGGATTGCTCCGCCAGAGCACCCAGCTTGAGCAGGTGATAGAAGCTGACGAGCCGGCCGCCGGGGCCCTCGTCATAGCCGCCCTGCACCTGCAGGTAATCAAAGCCCGAGGCCTTCAGGGCAGCGGCGATCACTGGCAGGAAGGGCGCTTCGATGCCAAGGACCTCGACTCCGAGGTGATCAGGCTCAAGCTGCTCATGCTCAAAGCCCTGGCCGGTGAGCCACTGGCTGACGGGACCCGGCTGAGGCGCGGGGACGACGGCGGTGTCTTCAGGCATCGAACTCAGGCTTGCTCAGCGGGAACAGAAGCTTTGGCCGTTGCAGCGACCGGCAGACCAGCGGCAGCTTTCAAGGCCGCCTGCTGGGTTTCGGCGCGCAGGTAGCGGCCATCGACGATGGGCTCCACCTGCTTCATCGCATGGGAAACCGTGAAGTAACGGTGGGTCGGAAGCAGGTTGCCGCGTTCCGACAGGGCCTCATTACCCACCTTCTTGCGGAGCTTGACCACCGCATCGAAGATCGCCTCGGGCCGGGGAGGGCAGCCGGGGAGATAGAGATCAACGGGGATGAGCTTGTCGACACCGCGCACGGCGGTGGTGGAGTCCGCTGAGAACATGCCGCCGGTGATCGTGCAGGCGCCCATGGCGATGACGTACTTGGGCTCAGGCATCTGCTCATAGAGACGGACCAGGGCCGGTGCCATCTTCATGGTCACAGTGCCGGCCACGATCAGCAGGTCTGCCTGGCGCGGGCTTGAGCGGGGCACCAGGCCGAAACGGTCGAAGTCGAAACGCGAGCCAATCAGGGCGGCGAACTCGATGAAGCAGCAGGCGGTGCCGTAGAGCAGCGGCCAGAGGCTGCTCAAACGCGCCCAGTTGTGCAGGTCATCCAGGGTGGTGAGGATGACGTTCTCGGAGAGATCCGAGGTCACGCTGGGGGCGCCGACCGGGTTGCAGCTGGATTCGCGCTGATCGCGGAGGGCGCTCAGGGAGAGGGCTTCAGCCATGCCAGAGGTGGCAGAGGAGGGGGTCATCTCAGATCAGCTCCACTCGAGGGCGCCCTTGCGCCAGGCATAGGCCAGGGCCACCACCAGGATGGCGATAAAGACCAAGGCTTCGATAAACGCCAACAGCCCCAGGCGGTGGAAAGCCACAGCCCAGGGATAAAGGAAGACGGTCTCCACGTCGAAGATCACGAAGACCAGGGCAAACATGTAGTAGCGGATGTTGAACTGAATCCACGCCCCACCAATGGGCTCCATGCCCGATTCGTAGGTGAGATCCCGTTCACCAACCCGCGACTTCGGCGAGACGATCTTGTTGGTGACGAGGGCCAGCACGGGCACAGCTGCTGCGATCAGCAGGAACCCGAGGAAGGCGTCGTAACCGGAGAGAACGAACACAGGGCGAAAGCGGCCCAACCTGCGGGGCAGTCTGGCATCCGCCTCTGGGCACTGCCTGACACGCTGCAATCCCAGATGGGATTGGGAGCTAATTACAGTTCGAGACTGTCTGTGGGCACCCCATGAGCGAGGAGACCCTTCCCGACGAGGTCCAAGAGCTGCCCGAGGCGCCTGAAACGCCAATCGATGATCCCGATACACACCGCTTCGAATGCCGAAGCTGCGGCTTCGTCTATGACCCGGGCGAGGGCGTGAAAAAGCTGGCGATCGAGCCCGGCACCCCCTTCAGCGCCCTGGATCCGGTGAGCTTCCGCTGCCCGGTCTGCCGGAGCAAGACCCTGGCCTTTAAGGACATCGGCCCCCGCAACAAGCCCAGCGGCTTCGAGGAAAATCTCGGCTACGGCCTTGGAGTGAACACGCTCACGCCCGGGCAGAAAAACGTGCTGATCTTCGGCGGCTTTGCCCTGGCCATCGCCTTCTTCCTTTCTCTCTATTCCCTGCGCTGAGATCGATCGATGAAACGCCTGCTCTCTTCTCTCTGCGCGTTGCTCGCCGCTGTGGTGCTGACGGGCTGCGTCAGCACCAGCCTGCCCACGGCCCAGAGCAGCCCGTGGCAGCCCGTGGACATCCACACCAAATCCAACCCCCTGGATCTGGCCTTCACAGACAGCAGCCACGGCTTCCTGGTGGGCAGCAACCGGCTGATCCTCGAGACCAATGACGCCGGTGCCTCCTGGACCGAGATGGCCCTGGATCTGCCCGAAGAGGAGAACTTCCGCTTGATCAGCGTCGATTTCTCGGGCGACGAGGGCTGGATCGTCGGTCAACCCGGCCTACTTCTCCACAGCGAAGACGCTGGTCAGAACTGGAGCCGCCTCTTCCTCGACACCAAGCTTCCCGGTGAGCCCTACATGGTGACGGCCCTGGGCAAGCGCAGCGCTGAATTGGCCACCAACGTGGGCGCCGTCTACCGCACCAACGACGCGGGCGGCTCCTGGCAGGCCCAAGTCGAAGACGCCGTCGGCGCTGTGCGCGACCTGCGCCGCAGCCCGGAGGGCAACTACATCAGCGTCAGCAGCCTGGGCAACTTCTTTGCCACCTGGTCTCCAGGGGAGCCCCGCTGGACCCCGCACCAGCGGGAAAGCAGCCAGCGCCTGCAGTCCATGGGCTTCCAACCCAATGGCAACCTCTGGATGCTGGCCCGCGGCGCCCAACTGCGCTTCAACGAGGACGCGTCGACTCCTGAGGAGTGGAGCAAGCCGGTGGTGCCAATCACCAATGGCTACGGCTACCTGGACATGGCCTGGGATCCCAGCGGCACGATCTGGGCCGGCGGAGGCAGCGGCACCTTGCTTGTGAGCAGCGACAACGGCCAGAGCTGGCAGAAGGATCCGGTGGGGGAGAAGCAACCGACGAACTTCAGCCACATCGCCTTTTTCAGTGATGGCAAGGGTTTTGTGCTTGGCGAGCGGGGATCCCTGCTGCGCTGGGTGGGCTAACAACGCTCTGTAACCAAGAGGGCCGACCGGCATCGGCGGCCCGAGCCTTCCCTTTAAGATCCACAAACTGAACGCTCGCTGCTCATGGCTGCCGGCTCAACGGGTGAACGCCCGTTCTTTGAAATCATCACGAGCATCCGGTACTGGGTGATCCATGCCGTGACCCTGCCTTCGATCTTCCTGGCCGGGTTCCTGTTCGTGAACACCGGACTGGCCTACGACGCCTTCGGCACCCCCCGTCCGGATGCTTATTTCCAGGCTCAGGACGCCAAGGCCCCTGTGGTGAGCCAGCGCTATGACGCCAAGTCCTCGCTCGACCAGCGCCTGAAATAAGCCATGACCCAAGTTCCCGCCAGCACCACCCCGCGCAACTACCCGATCTTCACGGTCCGGTGGCTTGCCGTCCACGCCCTCGGCATCCCCACGGTGTTCTTCCTGGGCGCCCTGGCTGCCATGCAGTTCGTTCGCCGCTGAGACCATGCAACGCTCCCCCAACCCGAACAACCTGCCGGTTGAACTGAACCGCACCAGCCTGTACCTGGGCCTGCTGTTCGTCTTCACCTGCGGGATTCTGTTCTCCAGCTACTTCTTCAACTGATCAGGAGGATCTGAGATGAGCGGCAAGAAATCCGGTCTTCCCGACGGAAGAATTCCCGACCGTCTTCCAGACGGTCGCCCTGCGGTGGCCTGGAAATCCCGTTGGACTGAAGGTGTGCTTCCCCTCTGGCTCGTCGCGACCGCTGGCGGCATGGCCGTGATCTTTGTGGTGGGCCTCTTCTTCTACGGCTCCTACACCGGTGTTGGTTCCGCCTGATCATTCAAACCAGAGATAACTGCTCACAATCCCTTCACTTTCCGAGGGGATTTTTTATAGCTGGAATCACTGAAGAATGGTTTAA
>NZ_JAFMNJ010000030.1:0-18383 GCF_017859255.1 Vulcanococcus sp. DEBay_Sum29NL08_54 | reverse complement strand
CCCTGGGTCCATCACGCTGAGTTCAGGATGAGCGCCGCACCCCTGCCACTGACGCCGGCTCTTCAGCAGCAGCTGCGCGACTGGTTGCAGGAGGACATCGGCCGCGGCGACCTCAGCGCTGCAGCCCTACGCCCTGGTCGTTGCCGGGCCCATTGGATCAGCAAGGCCCCGGGGGTGTTCTGCGGCGGCCCGCTCCTGGACTTCGTGTTTCGTGAGCTTGATCCGAAGGCCAGCGTGGAGCTGCTCGTGGCGGATGGGGACGCAGTGACCCCTGGCCAACGCCTGTTGAACCTGGAGGCCGAGGCGTCGGCCTTGGTGGCGGCAGAGCGCACGGCCTTGAACCTGGCGATGCGCCTCTCGGGGATCGCCACGGCCACGGCCCGGCTGGTGGCTGAACTGGAGGGCAGCGGCGTCCGGTTAGCGGACACCCGCAAGACCACCCCTGGTTTGCGGGTGCTGGAGAAGTACGCCGTGCGCTGCGGCGGTGGGGTGAACCATCGCCTCGGCCTGGATGACGCGGCGATGTTGAAGGAGAACCATCTGGCCTGGGCCGGTGGGGTCGCTGCAGCGATCGCCGCTGTTCGCTCTGCGGCCCCTTGGCCGGCGCGCGTCATCGTGGAGGCCGAGACCTCCGACGAGGCCCAGGCCGCGATTGAGGCCGGAGCCGATGGGGTGTTGCTCGATGAGTTCAGCCCCGAGGCCCTGCTGGAGCTCGTCCCCCAGCTGCGGGCCCTGACCAGCCGCCCTGTGGTGCTGGAGGCTTCGGGGGTGCAGCCGGAGCAGCTGCGGGCCTATGCCGCCACAGGACTGGATCTGATTTCCACCAGTGCACCGGTGACCCGCAGCAGCTGGCTGGACCTGAGCATGCGCTTCTCCAGCTGAGTTCATTCCCGCGGAGAGGGATGATCTGAAGATCTCCCCCGCATCTCCATGCTTCGCATCGCCCAGTCCCTGGAGAACCAGCTGCGCGATGCAATGCAACGGGCATTCCCTGAGGCGGCGGCGGCGGGCCAGGCCTTCGATCCCCAGCTCGCGCCGGCCAGCAAGCCCGAATTTGGTGATTTTCAGGCCAATGGCGCCTTGCCCCTGGCCAAGCCCTTAGGCCAGCCCCCCCGCAAGATTGCCGAGGCGGTGGTGGAGCAACTCAAGGCGGACGACGGCTTCATGGCCCTCTGCCAGGAGCCGCAGATTGCTGGCCCTGGCTTCATCAACATCACGCTTCAGCCCGAGCGTTTGGCGGCGGAGGTGCAGCAGCGCCTCGGGGATGTCCGCCTCGGCGTGCCTGCTGTGGAGCAGGCCGCTCCTGTGGTGGTGGACTTCTCCAGCCCCAACATCGCCAAGGAGATGCACGTGGGGCACCTGCGCTCCACGATCATTGGCGACTCCCTGGCCCGTGTTCTGGAGTTCCGCGGACACCCGGTCCTGCGGCTGAACCACGTCGGCGATTGGGGCACCCAGTTCGGGATGCTGATTACCCACCTCAAGCAGGTGGCCCCCGAGGCTCTGGAGACCGCCGATGCGGTGGACCTGGGCGACCTGGTGGCCTTCTACCGCGAGGCCAAAAAGCGCTTCGACGAGGACGAGGCCTTCCAGACCACCTCCCGGGAGGAGGTGGTGAAGCTGCAGGGGGGCGATCCTGTCTCCCTGAAGGCCTGGGGGCTGCTCTGTGACCAGAGCCGCCGAGAGTTCCAGAAGATCTACGACCGCCTGGACATTCGCCTGAGCGAACGGGGGGAGTCCTTCTACAACCCCTATCTCGAGGGGGTGGTTCGCGACCTGGAGGCCACGGGGCTGTTGGTGGTGGATGACGGAGCGGGTTGCGTCTTCCTCGAGGGGGTGAGCGGTAAGGACGGCAAGCCCCTGCCGGTGATCGTCCAGAAGAGCGATGGCGGCTTCAACTACGCCACCACCGACCTGGCGGCCATCCGTTATCGCTTCGGTTCAGCCCCGGAGGGTGATGGAGCCCGCCGGGTTGTGTACGTGACCGATGCCGGTCAGGCCAACCACTTTGCGGGGGTGTTTCAGGTGGCCCGCCGCGCCGGTTGGCTGCCCGAGGGGGCCCGTCTGGAGCATGTGCCCTTCGGTCTGGTGCAGGGGGAAGACGGCAAGAAGCTGAAAACCCGCGCCGGTGACACGGTGCGCCTGCGGGATCTGTTGGATGAGGCCGTCGAGCGCTCAGAGGCGGACTTGCGTCGCCGCCTGGAGGAGGAGGGCCGCAGTGAGGACGAGGCCTTCATCGCTCATGTGGCCAACACCGTCGGACTGGCGGCGGTGAAGTACGCCGACCTCAGCCAGAACCGAATCACCAACTACCAGTTCAGCTTTGATCGGATGCTGGCCCTGCAGGGCAATACGGCTCCCTACCTGCTCTACGCCGTGGTCCGCATTGCTGGGATCGCCCGCAAGGGCGGCGACCTGGATGCGGCTTCCGCAGGGGGGCTTCAGTTCAGCGAACCCCAGGAATGGGCCCTGGTGCGGGAGCTGCTGAAGTTCGATGCGGTGATCGCCGAGGTGGAGGAGGAGTTGCTGCCCAATCGCCTCTGCACCTATCTCTTTGAACTGAGCCAGGTCTTCAACCGCTTCTACGACCAGGTGCCCGTGCTCAAGGCTGAGCCAGAGGCCCTGCCGTCTCGCCTGGCCCTTTGCCGTCTGACCGCCGACACCCTCAAACTGGGCTTGGGTCTGTTGGGTATCCCAACGCTGGATCGGATGTGATGGAGCAACCGTCGCCATTGGCTCGCCCCGAGGTGGAGAGCCTGCATGCCTACAGCGCCCCCCTGGAGGGACGCCGAAAGCTCCTGCGGCTGGATTTCAACGAGAACACCGTCGGCCCAAGCCCCCGCGTTGTTGAAGCGCTGCGCTCCATTCCCGCCGATCACATCGGCATCTATCCGGAGTACGACGGTCTGCGCGAAGCGGTGGTCGCGAACCTTGGGCTCCCCCTGCAGCCCGATCAGGTCGGCCTATTCAATGGCGTTGATGCGGCGATTCATGCCGTCTTCCACGCCTATGGCGACCGCGGTGAGACGTTGCTCACCACCTCGCCAACCTTTGGTTACTACACCCCCTGCGCTCAGATGCAGGGGATGGTGATTGAGGCCGTTCCCTACGTCGGTGCGTCCTTCGCGTTCCCTCTGGAGGCGATTCGCGAGCGCCTGCAGGCCCTGCAGCCTCGCCTGCTCCTGATCTGCAACCCCAACAACCCCACGGGAACTCGCTTGGCTCCGGAGCTGATCCTTGAGCTCGCGGCCGCGGCTCCGGCAACCCTGGTGGTGGTGGATGAGCTCTACGAGGCCTTCACCGGTGACAGCGTGCTGCCCACGGCCGATTTCGCCGCCACTCCGAATCTGCTGGTGCTGCGCTCCTTGGCCAAAACCGCCGGCCTGGCGGGGCTGCGCATCGGCTTTGCCCTGGGCCATCCCTCGGTGGTGGATCGCATCAGCCGCGTCACGGGGCCCTATGACATCAACAGCTTTGCGGTCACCGCGGCCTTCGCGGCCCTGAAGGATCAGGCCTACGTGGATGCCTACGTGCAGGAGGTGTTGCAGGCCCGCACCTGGATGGCCCAGCAGCTCAAAGCAGCTGGAGTGCGCCACCACATCGATGGTGGGAACTATCTGCTGGTCTGGCCGAAGAACGATCCAGCACGGATCGATCAGGGGTTGCGGGAGGCGGGAATCCTGGTGCGAGCGATGACCGGCAAGCCGTTGATTGATGGCTCACTGCGGGTCAGCCTGGGAACCACAGCGCAGATGCAGCAGTTCTGGGCGGCCTATGCCGCCCTGGAAGGACTCGCGGCCTAGCGCATGACGTCGATCTGGGTGCCCTCGCCGAGCTTGCCCGGCAGGCTCAGCACCCGGCCGACCCGTTTGACGCTGGTGCCCTTCATGGCCTCCAGGAAGGGTTCGACGCTGCTTTGGTCGCAGTTCGCCGGGGTTTTGCCGCTGACGTACTGCACGGGGATCACCCGCTTGGGGGCTAGCTCACGCACCACCGCCGCGGCTTCCGCCCCGTCGTAGACCTTGGCGCCGCCGCCGACACCGACGATCAGCACGTCGGGCTTGCCCAGCAGCACACGATCCTCAGGACTCAGCTGGGCGGCTGTGCCACCGAGGTGGGCAAAGCTCAGGCCGCCCTGGTTCCAGCGCCAGAGGGTGGCCTGGCCGAAGCGCCGACCGCCAAAACGGTCGTGGGGTGCGGAGATGCCTTCGATCTTGAGGCCGGCGAGGCGGTAGGAGCCCGGTTGGCTCAGAAACTTGCCTTTCGCCACTGGAGCCCCTTCATCCAGCAGCAGGCTGCTGGCGAGAATCACATTGGCGCTGACCCGGGGTTCCGCCAGTCCTGAGGCGCAGGCCACGGCCTTGAACGGGTTCACCAGAACCTTGGCGCCACCGCCTTGGATCAGCAGGGCGCTGTGGCCGTAGCTGGTGATCGTCACACCGGTGTTGGCACTCGCCGCCAGGGGCAGGGCGACGGCTGCGGCAGCCAGGGTGCGGATCAGCAGGGCCATGGAGCAGCTGGAGTTGGGCCGAACGTTAGCCGGCTGCCGCTTGGGCCAGGAAATTCCCAAGGAGCTGATGACCGCTCTGGGTGAGGACGCTTTCCGGGTGGAACTGCACCCCCTGCAGATGGGGGTACTCCCTGTGGCGCAGGCCCATGATCGTGCCGTCTTCGAGCCAAGCGGTGATCTCGAGGCAGTCGGGCAGGGACTCCCGCTCGGCAATCAGGCTGTGGTAGCGGGTGGCCGTTAGGGGGTTGGGCAAGCCGGCGAAGACCCCAGCTCCCTCGTGGAGCACCGGGGAGGTCTTGCCATGCATCAGCTCCTTGGCTCGGATCACCTTGCCGCCGTAGACCTGGGCAATGGATTGATGGCCCAGGCAAACCCCCAAGGTGGGGACCTTTGGGCTGAGTTCCCGCAGGACCTCGAGGCAGACCCCGGATTGATCCGGGTCGCCGGGGCCCGGCGAAATCAAGATGGCATCGGGGTTGAGCTCACGGATCTGCTCCAGGCTCAAGGCGTCGTTGCGCTCGACCCGCAGGTCTTCGGTGATGGGGTGGTCGGCCGCCAGTTCACCCAGGTACTGCACCAGGTTGAAGGTGAAGCTGTCGTAGTTGTCGAGAACGAGAAGCATCAGCCCTGCAGCCAGGGCACCATTCAAACGCCCAGACGGACCAAGAGGGCGGGGAGCATCAGCAGCGCCGCGATCACCAAGGAACTCAGGGCAGCCACCAAGACCGCTGCGGCGGCGCAATCCTTGGCGATTCGAGCCAGGGGGTGAAATTGCCGGCCGATGGCCAGGTCGACCACCGCTTCGGTGGCGGTGTTGATCAGTTCCAGCACCAGGACGGCGGCCACGGTCAAGACCAGGACGGCCAGTTGGGGCAGGGGCAGCTGCAACCAGAGGCCCAGGCCAAAGACACAGGCCCCGGTCACCACATGGATGCGGAAATTCCGCTGGCTGCGGAAGCCGTAGATCAGGCCCTGGGCGGCATAGCGAAAGCTGGCCGGCAGATCACTGGCGACCTGCCAGGCTCCGAGCCGCCGCACCTTATTGCCAGCACCAGTTCCCGCCTCGCTCGCCTGATGCAGGCCTCGCCTGGAGGTTGGATCCGGGTCCTGGGGTTGAAGCATGGGCAAAGGCGACTGGTGCAGCCCTTTGGCCGCACCCTACCGCTGCTGGGTCCCGGCGAGAAGCTGCTGCTGCCTCTGCAACATCGCCTCGAGGCTGGCGTCGTCGGGATGGTCCCAGCCCAGCAGGTGCAGCAAGCCATGGGTGGCCAGGAACAGCAGTTCCTCCCGGAGGTTGTGCCCGTGTTCCGGGGCCTGCCGCGCAGCGGTTTCGACGGAGATGACGATGTCGCCGAGCTCCAGGGCATCGAGCAATCCCTCCTCCCCGTCGAAGTCGGGCATGGGGATCGCTGGGGCGTCGTCTAGGCCGTCGTCCTGGGCGGCGAAGGCCAGCACGTCCGTCGCCCCTTCCTTGTCACGCCAATCGCTGTTGAGGGCAGCGATCTCTTCGTCGTTCACCAGGCTCAGGCCGAGGCTGTAGGCCGGCGCCTGGAGGGGCTCTGGGAGTTCGCCCTTGAGCTGGCTCAGCCAGCCGTTGATCAGTGCATGCCAGGGCTCGATCCCCTGGATCGGATCGCAGAGCTCAGCGGCAGCCTCAACCAGGGCTTCCGGTAGATCCTCCGCGGCCTCAAAGGCCAAATCCAGGTCGGGTTCGGCCGTCATCGCTTCAGGCTCCAGGTACTTGGGGTTTGCCCAGCCAGGCCACCAGGACGATGAAGCCGACAAACCCCAGGGCGGTCAGGCCGAAGTGGAACAGGCTCAACTTGCCCTTGCGCACCATGTTGCGCATCGCCAGTTTCGTGAAACTGGGGTTCTCACCGGCCGCGCCGGAGGTCTCTTGCGTCGTGGGATCAGTCATCGCTGCTGGCTCCGGCCACTTCGACGCCGGCATGCAGCAGGCTCTGGATGAAGGGATCGAGATCGCCATCCATCACGCCTTGCACGTCGGTGGTTTCGTGCTGGGTGCGCAGGTCTTTCACCATTTGGTACGGGTGGAAGACGTAGTTGCGGATCTGGTTGCCCCAAGCCGCTTCGACGATGTCGCCGCGGATGTCGGCGATCTCAGCGGCGCGCTGCTCCTGGGCGATCACCAGCAGCTTGGCCATCAGCAGGGCCATGGCCTTTTCCTTGTTCTGGAGCTGGGAGCGCTCCTGGGTGCAGCGCACGAACAGACCCGTCGGGATGTGGAGGATGCGCACGGCGGTCTCCACCTTGTTCACGTTCTGGCCGCCGGCGCCGCCTGAGCGTGAGGTGGTGATCTCCAGGTCCTTTTCGGGAATATCCAGCTTCACCTCCTCCTCGATCTTGGGCATCACCTCCACGCCCGCGAAGCTGGTTTGGCGCTTGTCGTTGGCGTTGAACGGTGAGATGCGCACCAGCCGGTGGGTGCCCTTCTCGTTGCGCAGATAGCCGTAGGCGTAGCGGCCCTCGATTTCAATCGTGCAGCTTTTGATCCCCGCCTCTTCCCCGTCGCTGAGTTCGTCCACGGTCACCTTCATGCCGTGGTCTTCGGCCCAGCGGGTGTACATCCGCATCAGCATCAGCGCCCAGTCCTGGGCGTCGGTGCCGCCGGCGCCGGCATTGATGCTGATCACGGCCCCCTCTTTGTCATAGGTGCCGCTGAGCAGGCGCTCGAGCTCCCAGCGATCGAGGTCCGCCCGCAGCTTCTTCAGCGCTGCGTCCGATTCGCTGAGTAATTCGTCATCGGGCTCGAGCCCATAGATCTCAACCGTGGCCTCGGCGTCGGCCACGGCCCCCTGCCACTGGCTCAGCTGCTCGAGCTGGGCTTTCACCTCATCGAGCTGGCGCATCTTGGACTGCGCCAGCTTTTGGTCATCCCAAAAATCTGGCTGGGAGGCCAGTTGCTCGAGATCCTGTTGCCGTGCTTTCAGTGCAGCGACGTCAAAGACAGTCCTGGGCATTGCCCAGGCGGTCAGTGAGCTCAGAGAGATCGCGCTTGAAGTCGGTGAGGTCGAGCACCAGGCCGAGAGGAACTTGGTTTGACCGTATCAGCGCAGGCCTTGGGCGGGTCGGCTTCCCGTCCAAGACCCTCAAATCTCGCTTCTAGGATTTCGAAACGCTTGAGAAGTGGCGCCATGCCGACGGTTGAGATCTACACCTGGCGCGCCTGTCCGTTTTGCATTCGCGCCAAGGCGCTCCTGGATCGCAAGGGTGTGACCTACACCGAATACGCCATTGACGGCGATCAGGCCGCCCGCCGGGCCATGTCTGAGAAAGCGGGTGGACGCACCAGTGTTCCCCAGACCTTCATTAACGGTGAACACGTCGGCGGCTGTGATGACCTCTACGCCCTTGAGCGCAGTGGCCAACTCGATGCCCTGCTGGGAGCCTGAGCTTGAGCGCTCTCACTAGCGGTCTGCCCGCGCAGCTGTTTGTGATCGATCCGATCGCACGGCTGCGTCCAACCAAAGACTCCAGCGTCGCCCTGATGCAGGCGGCCCAGCGCGCCGGTCAGCAGGTCTGGGTCTGTACGCCAGCCCAGCTTTCCGTGCAAGGCCAGGACGCCCTGGTGCAGGCCCAGCCGATTCGCCTGGCTGAGATCAAGCCAACGGCCAGCGGTTGGGACCTCCCGGACCAGTGGTTTGAAGCGGATGAGCCCCGCTGGCTTCCCCTCAGCAGCTTTCCGCTGGTGTGGATGCGCAAGGACCCACCGGTGGATGAGGCGTACCTCTACGCCACCCACCTGTTGGAGCTGGCGGAGCGCCAGGGGGTGCGGGTCCTGAATCGCCCCGCTTCGCTGCGGGCTTGGAACGAAAAGCTGGGAGCGCTGCGTTGGAGCCATCTGATGGCCCCCAGCCTGGTCAGCGCTGATGTGGAGCAACTGGCGGCCTTTGCTGCGGACCACGGTGATGTGGTGCTCAAACCCCTCGGCGGGCGAGCCGGTCAAGGGGTCGTGCGCAGCCATGGAGCAGCGCCGGGTTTGAAGGCCCTGCTTGAGCTGGTCACGGCCCAACAGGCCCTGCCGGTGATGGTCCAGGCCTTTCTCCCGGCGGTGACGGCCGGTGACAAGCGCATCCTCTTGGTGGATGGTGAGCCCCTGGGGGCGGTGAACCGGAAGCCTGCGGCCGGGGAGTTCCGCAGCAACCTCGCGGTGGGTGGCTCGCCCCAGGCGACGGAACTGACCGAGCGGGAGCGTCAGATCTGCGCGGAGTTGACCACAAGCCTGCGGGCGGAGGGGCTGTTCTTCGTCGGCATCGACGTCATTGATGGACGCCTGAGTGAGATCAATGTCACCAGCCCCACCGGGGTGCGTGAGGTGGAGCGGCTGAGCGGTATCCCCCTGGCCGATCAGACGATGGAGCGCCTCCTAGCTGGGTAGGCCTGCTCCGCAGTGGTCGCAGAACTGAGCTTCAGCCCTGTGGCTCGTGGTGTGGCACTGCCCGCAGCTGCGCTGCACCAGGGTCGGTTGCAACCGCTGCATCTGCTGGAATTTCGCCCCAACGATTCCAGTAGGCACGGCAATGATGCTGTAGCCCAGGAGCATCACCAATGAGGCCACAAAGCGGCCGAGGGGTGTGACTGGAGCGACATCGCCGTAGCCCACGGTCGTGATGGTTACGACGGCCCAGTAGATGCCAATCGGGATGCTGCGGAAGCCGCTCTCGGGGCCTTCGATCACGTACATCGCGGTGCCGATCAACACCACCAGCGCAACGATGGTCAGCAGGAACACCGTGATCTTGCGGCGGCTCTGGACGAGGGCCTGACGCAGCTGATCGGCCTCCTTGAGGTAGGCCCCCAGCTTGAGGATCCGGAACACCCGCAGCAGGCGCAGCACCCGAATGATCAGAAAGGCCTGACCGACGGGGATGCCAATGGTCAGGAGGGGCGGAATGCTCGAGACCAAATCCACCACGCCAAAAAAGCTGCGGGCGTAGCGCAGGGGCGTGCGGCTACAGAGCAGGCGCAGCAGGTACTCCAGGCTGAAGAGGGTGGAGAAGACCCACTCGGCGCCGCTGAACCAGGGGCCAAACAGGCTGTCCAGCTGGCGATCACTTTCCAGAGCCACCAGCAGCACGCT
Organism: Vulcanococcus sp. DEBay_Sum29NL08_54; assembly: GCF_017859255.1. NCBI lineage: Bacteria > Bacillati > Cyanobacteriota > Cyanophyceae > Synechococcales > Synechococcaceae > Vulcanococcus > Vulcanococcus sp. DEBay_Sum29NL08_54. The sequence continues at coordinate 8,772 of NZ_JAFMNJ010000030.1, read as the reverse complement.
GGAGCCGATGGCGATCAGCAGAGCGAGATCGAAGTTCTTGCCGGCGGGGGTGTCGGATTCAAAAATCACCCGCTCGAGTCGGGTTTTGCCCAGCCATTGGCGCAGGCCCAGGGCAGCCAGCAGGCAGAGGGCTAGGAGGACCGTGCCGACCCCCAGCTGCATCAGCGCAGGCTCTCGCTGTGGGGCAAATCGAGTTGCTGTTGGAGCACCCCGAGTTTCAGGGCGACTTCCGCCAGCTCGCGCTCAACCGCGGATCCGCGCACCAGGCCAGCGCCAGCGGTGAGCTCGAGCCGGCGGCCCTGGAGGCTGCCGCTGCGGATGGCGACGCGCAGTTCGGTGTCCCCTTCGCTGTCGATCCAGCCGATTGGTGCGGCGTAGTAGCCCCGCTCGAATGGCTCCAGGCTGCGCAGGGCAGCCATGGCCTCGCGGCGGGGAAGGCCGGCCACCGCCGGGGTGGGATGCAGGGCGGCCGCCAGGGAGAGCGGTTGTTGATCCTCGAGCGCCGCACTGATGGGGGTGTGCAGATGCACCATCTGCCCGTGCCTGGCCAGTCGCGGGTGACGCGGTCTGCGGGTGGTCAGGCCTGCGGCGCGCAGGACGTCGGTGATCGCTTCGACCACGAGTTCGTGTTCACGCCGGTCCTTGTCGGAGCGGGTCAGCAGCTCGGCAGTCGGCCCCACCGGCGCCGTGCCGGCCAGGGCGTCGCTGCGCAGTTGTCCCTGGCGCACCGTCAGCAGTCGCTCGGGCGAGGCGCCCAGCAGGGCTGGACCTCCAGCCTGCTGCCAGAGAAAGCGGCAGCTGCCGGGTTGGCGCAGCCGGAGTTGGGCCAACAGCTGGAGCGGATCCAGCGGTTGATCGAGGAGCAGTTGCTGGCGCACCGCCAGCACCAACTTGCGCAGGCGACCCTCCTCGACCAGTTCCACGCCGCGCTGCACCACAGAGCGGTAGCCCTCCTGCCAGGAGGAGCGGCTGGCGATGGCCGGACCGGGGGCATGCCCCTGGTCGGCGCAGGGATCGGAGGGCAGGGCACCCAGGCGCTCGGCCTGCTCCCAGAGTTCTTCGGCGACGCTGCGGGCGCTGATGTCCCCGCCGAGGTTGCGCTGCAGCCGCAGCCAGCAGTGGCGCCCCTGCTTGCTCAGCTGCCAGCGGGGCAGGACCGCCTGAACGCCAGGCACCCCTTCGCCTTCGTGCAGGGGGCTGTCAAAAAACGAGAACGCCAGCAGCACCCTGGGCCGTGCCAGGGGCGGGCAGTGTTGCGGTGCGGCCAGGCGATTGAGGCTGACGGCACTGAAGCGCTGGGCTAATTCGAAGCGCCGGGGACCGCTGAGTTCCAGGCTGTTGCAGCGTCCGCTGGCGGCGAGGCACAGCCCGGGGGCGCTGTCCCAGAGGAAGCGAAACCGCTCTCCCTCTTCCAGCTGGCTGAGCAGCGCCATCGGATCCCGGCTGGGGATCGCCACGGCCAGGCTGAGCACGCCCTCTCCCTCGAGCTGGCGCTCACCTGCCTGGGCGGCGGTCAGCAGATCGCTGAAGCTGGTTGTGACGCTGGTGGGGGCCTGCAACCGAAACGGGCCGATGCGGCTGCTCAAATGTATGGGCCTTCCCGCACCTCGAGTTGCCTCTGCCCGCTGACGAGCCTCAGGTCGTCGCAAGCCTTCATGCCCCTGCCGCCGAGCGCAGGCGCCTGTGGAAGGCTGCGATCAAGTGGCCGATGTATGCCGTGGCCGTGATGCCAGTCCTGCTGGCCGCCGGTTGGCGTGTGCAGCAGGAGCTCCCGGTGCGGCTGGATCAGCTGCTGTTGTTTCTGCTCGCGGCCGTGCTGCTGCTGGCCTGGGAGAACCTGGCCAATGACGTCTTTGATGCGGATACGGGCGTCGATGCCAACGGGAAGCCCCATTCCCTGGTGAATCTCACGGGCCGGCGGGATCGGGTGTCGCTTCTGGCCAATGGAGCTCTGTTGCTCGGCCTGCTGTTGATGGCCCTGGTGGCTGCGCGCAGCCATGGCGCCGTGCTGGCCCTGGTGCTGGCCTGCTGCGGTCTGGGCTACCTCTACCAAGGCCCCCCGTTCCGCCTGGGCTATCGCGGTCTGGGAGAGCCCCTTTGCTGGTTGGCCTTCGGTCCGTTGGCGACGGCCGCCGGCTTGATGGCCCTCGCCCCAGCGGGAGCAGCGGCGGTGCCCTGGCGGGCGGCCCTGGAGTTGGGCAGTGGTCCGGCCTTGGCGACGACCTTGGTGCTGTTCTGCTCCCACTTCCATCAGGTGGAGGAGGACGCGGCCCATGGCAAACGCTCTCCCGTGGTGCGCCTGGGCACGGGACGGGCGGCGGCCCTGGTGCCCTGGTTGGTGGCGGGTTGCCTGGCGTTTGAGTGGGCGCCGGTTCTGGTGAACCATTGGCCCTTGACCGCACTACTGGGAGCGGCGGGCTTGCCTCCAGCCCAGGCCCTGATTCGCCTGCTGCGGGAGCACCACCGCGAACCGGAGCGCATCAGTGGCAGCAAGTTTTTGGCCCTGCGTTTCCAGGCCCTCAATGGCTTGGGCCTGGCCCTGGGCTTGGCCTTGGGCTGATGCAACTGCAGTGGCGGCCCTATCGCTTTCGGCTGCCCAGTGCCTTGGTCAGTGCCCAAGGACGCTGGCTGGAGCGTCGGGGTTGGTTGCTGCGTTTGCAGGGACCGTGCGGCTGCTTGGGATGGGGGGAGGTGCCCGAGCTGCCCGCCGCCTGGATCAAACCTGAGCCAGGGCGGCTTCCGCTGCAGCAGGCCCTCGAGCAATTCCCGCTGGAGCAGGAGCGCAGCGGACTCGAGGCGCAGCTGCCCGAGCTGCCCAGTGCCCTGGCCTTGGGCTTGGGGATGGCCCTGGCTGAGCTGGATGGCCTGGGCGAGGACGGCTGGCTCCAGGCGCCCATCTCCGCCGAGCTTCTGCCGGCTGGTTCGGAGGTTCTCCCGGCCCTGGCGGCCTTGCTGGAGCGTTCATCCGCGGCTCCCCGGACTGTGAAGTGGAAGGTGGCGGTCGGCGCTGACGCCCAGGAGCGCGCGCTGTTGGATCGGTTGCTGGAGCAACTCCCAGCGAATTGGCACCTGCGCCTGGATGCCAACGGCGGCTGGGATCGTCAGACGGCCCAGGGTTGGGCGGAGCGCCTGCAGGGCGAGTCGCGCTTGCAGTGGCTGGAGCAACCGCTGGCTCCAGCTGATGTCCAGGGGCTGAGGGCCCTGGCGGAGCGGGTCCCAGTGGCCCTCGATGAAGCCCTGCGGCAGTGCCCGGAGCTCTATGGCGCCGACTGGACGGGCTGGCGCGTGCACCGGCCCCTGGCGGAGGGTGATCCGCGTCCTCTGCTTCAGCAGTTGCAGCGGGGCCTGCCCCGCCTGGTGGTCAGCACGGCCTTCGAGACAGGGATTGGCCGGCGCTTTCTGCATCACCTGGCCGGTCTCCAGGCCCTCGGCCCCACTCCGGTGGCCCCGGGCCTGGCGCCCGCCTGGCAGCCAGAGGGCCCCCTGTTCAGCGCCGATCCCCAGCAGGTTTGGGAGGCGGCAGCCCCATGAGCCCTTTGCAGTTGCTGCTGGATCAGGGGGACCGTGCGGCCTTGGCCGAGCAGCTGCGGTTGAGTTGGCGCGATGGACTGACCACGGCGGTGGTGGCGCCTCAGGAACAGCAGATGGTGGCGCCCCTGTTGGAGGCAGCCCTGCCGGCCGACCTGGGCCCGGGAGTCGTGCTGGGCACCGGCGGCAGTGCCGGCGCGCGCCGCTGGTGCCTGCAGCCCTTGGCTGGCCTGCAGCGCGCGGCCACAGCCACGGCCGAATGGCTCCTGGGCGTCGGCCTCGATCCGGGGAACTGTGAGCTGCTCAACCCCCTGCCGCTGCACCACATCAGTGGCCTGATGCCCCTGGTGCGGGCCGAGCAGTGGCGGGTGCCCATGCGTTGTTTGCCGCCGCAGTGGTTGCGGGACCCGGCGCTGCTTGTTGAAAACGCCCCCCTCGATCGCAAGCGGCCGGCGCTGGTCTCACTGGTGCCAACGCAGCTGCAGCGGCTGCTGGAGGATCCCCGCGCTCTGGCCTGGTTGCGCGGCTGTGCCGTGATCTGGGTCGGCGGAGCGGCCTTGCCGCAGGCGCTGGCGGAGGACTGCCGGCGCGAGGGCCTGCACCTGGCCCCCTGCTACGGCAGTACGGAGACGGGGGCGATGGTGGCGGCTCAGTTGCCGCAGGCTTTTTTGGCGGGACAGAGCGGTTGCGGTCAGCCCTTGGCCCATGCCGAGCTGCAGGTTGACCCCAGCAGTGGCGCCCTGCAGATCCGCGGCGAGAGCCTGGCGGCGGCCCTCTGGTCTGGTGAGGCCTGGGAGCCCCTGCCGCTGCAGCAGGGCTGGTGGAGCAGTGGCGACCTCGCCCGCCTTGATGCGGGTGGTCTTCAGCTGCTGGGCCGACTGGATGGTGCGATCCAAAGCGGCGGGGAAACGGTGTTCCCTGAGCAGGTGGAGCTGGTGCTGCAGCAGCAGCTCAAGCAGGCGGGTCTGCCGATCGAGTCGCTGCTGCTGCTTCCGGTAGAGGACCCCCTGTGGGGCGCCCGCTTGCTGGCCCTGGTGCGGCCGGCCGGACCGCAGGACTGGCCAGCGCTGGAGCGCGCTCTGCAGCGCTTGGCTGAGCTGTTGCCTCCGGCCCAGCGGCCCCGTCAGTGGCTCTGCTGTGAGGCCTTGGAGCGCAATGCCATGGGCAAGTGGGAGCGCCAGCGCTGGCGCCATTGGCTCCAGTCCCTGCCGTGACAGATCCAGCGGCCTTTGCTAGAAGCGGCCTGTGGCGGGAGGACCGATGGTCGAGAGCAACCTCACCGAAGCCAGCAATAAAAAGCTCGCGGCTGGCCTGCTGGCGATCTTTTTGGGCTCATTCGGTGTGCACAAATTTGTGCTGGGTTACAACACCGCTGGGCTGATCATGTTGCTGGTCACGGTGTTGACCTGTGGCATCGCTGGTTTTGTGATGGGCGTGATTGGAATCATTGAGGGAATCATCTACCTCACGAAGACCCCAGAAGAATTCGAGTCGATCTACATCCAGAACAGCAAAGAGTGGTTCTGAGGTGTGGCCTTGAAGTCGGCCCATCGCTGGATCCTGCCGCTCTCCGCTCTGGTCAGTGTGGGCTTGTTCTCAACGGTTCCGGCCCAGGGCTTTCACCCCTTTGCTCTGCTGGCGAGTTTGCTGCCGCTGCAACTGGCTGCGCTGTTTTGGTGCCTTGGCGTTGTTTCTAAAGGGGCTGAATCCCGCCTTGTAGGGCAGAGGCTTCCAGCCAACGATTGATCCCTGGCGGCAATTCACAGCGTTGCCGGCCGTCGCTGCGGATGGCCAGATGGCGTGTGAGCCCTTCAGCGACCAGCTGGTCGTCGCTGCTGAAGCTGTAGCGCACTTCAAAGCAGCCCGGATCGAGCCGCGTCGGTTTCAGGCTGATGGCCAGCGGGGATCCGCAGACCAAAGGGCGGCGGAAATCGGCGCTGCAGTGAACGATCGGTAGGCCCACCTCTGGAGTGCACCCAGGGGTCGGGAAAATCTCGGCTGCGTTGAGGCCAAAGCGCTCGAGGCTTTCTTCATAGGCCTCATGGCACCAGCGCAGGAGCTGTTGAAAGTGCATGACCCCGGCGGCGTCGGTTTCACCGAAACGCACGCTGCGGCAAAGCATCAACCAGCTGTTCGGATTCATTGCAGGCCGAAGTCAAACCCGCGAAGGGCTCTGCACGATGGGTTCAGTTTGAGGGATGACATGGCCTCGCCGCTGGCTACGGAATCACCCAGCATTAATCGGGCCTGGGAAGCCTTTGTTGCTCACGTGCCTGCGATTTTGTTGGCCTGGATCGCGGCGATGGGCATCAGCGTGATCGGCACGGTGGTCTATTTCGTGATCAGTGCCTTGCTGACGATGCTCAGCGGCGCCGACCCCAATGGCGGTGGAACGGTGTTGGCGATGGTCCTGGGGCAGCTCGGTCAGTTGCCCTTCATGGTCCTCTCCAGTTTCGTCGGGGTGTTGCTTGCGGCTATTCCCGCTCTCTATTACGAACGCGGTGAGGTGATTACGGTTCAGGCTGCCTTTGCAGCGCTGTTCGAGAAGCCCTGGCGTTACCTCTGGGCCGGTGTTCTGTTTACGGTCCTGGTTCTGGTGGGCTTCCTCTTTTGCGTGCTTCCAGGGGTGTTGATCTTGTTCGTCACCCCTCTCTATGTGAATCGCATTTTCAACACCAACTTGAGCGTGACCGATGCTTTTGCCGCGTCGGTCCAGGCCCTCTTTCGCTCTCCCCAGGGGATCCAGTATTTGGGTCTGGAACTGCTAACGACCCTTCTTGTTCTGGTGGTGTCGATCTGCACCTGTGGTTTCGGCGCGCTTTTGGCGCTACCGGTGAGCTCTTTTTACCTGCAGAATGCCGCTTACAGCAAGGGTTTAATTAGTTCGTGATTGGTTGGAGCTCTACGCCTTGTAGCTTGTTCTTCGCCTCTCTGTAACCGGCTTCGAGCGCTGTGTCGCAGCAGCTCCAGTCGAGGAGCCCTGCTGACATCAGGTCTGGTTTGAGTACACAGTCCGCAAGATGTTCCGCGTCGTCTGACTTTTGTCGTGCAGCGCCCAGAATGGAATACAAGATTGTGTCGGTTAGTAATGGCATCGATCGCTTGGCCAGGCCGGCCCTGGATAGCCATTGAATGATGGCGCCTTTGCTATCAGCAATTGTTGGGATCGTGCGTTGGCCCTCTCCATGGTCGAGAGAGATTGCGATCACGACTCCTGAAGTTGAGCTCCGCGCTTCGGTAATCGGAAGGTTGTCAATAACGCTGCCGTCAACGTGAAGAGAACCATCCTCCATTTGGACCGGTGGAAGTATGCCTGGAATCGACATGCTCGCGATCACGCGATCCAGTAGGTTTCCAGCCGACCAGGCTGTCAGATGGTTTCTTGAGATATTTGTGGAAAGTGGTCGAAAAGGAATCCAGGTGTCGTGAATGTCGAAACTGCTGTAATCGGTCTTGAGTTGTTCGAGGCCTGTGCTGTACTGAAGAAGGGAGTGGAATGACGGGGAAAAAGAGTAGGGAGAGCCATCGACAAAAATCACTCTCATGTACTTATAAATAGCCTCCCAGGGCATCTCAAAGGAGTAAAGCATGCCAACGAAGGATCCAATGCTGACCCCGTAGATCAAATCAAGTTCTAGTGCTCCTGTCTCTTGAAGAGCCTTGATGGCGCCGACATGTGCGAAGCCCTTGGCTCCTCCGCCCCCAAGTACCAAAGTCGTTGCGATTCCAAGGATGCACCGCGCCGCTCTTAAGGCGTCGGTTTGACAATCTTTGCGCACATTGTAGACATGGTGAACTGTTAGGCTGCTTGCCCTTTCTTGTAGCGGATCGGGTTTTTCCTGCTCCGATGGCCAGAGTCGAATGAGGTCAACCACTTCATCCTTTCTGGTGGATATCTGGGCACTAATCTCATTGCCGCTGATCAAAAGAAGGTTGGCATCAATGAGCTTTAGGTTGGAAGCCGAGATCAGTGTGTGTTCGTCAATGAGGAATGCGACTGAGCGTTCATTCTCGATCGATCGAGTGATATCGGCGATTTGTTCCTCGTGTGGCCATGTGCCTCTGCGTTTGTCAATGATGTCGATCTTTTTTGATTGAGAGAGTGCGTCGCAGAGTTGCTCCGCTCCGCTGGAGTCGGTGCGATTCAGGCTGTCTCTGATCACAATGAGCCTTGCGCCATGGCCCTTGTTCAGTGTTCTTCCTCTCGAGGCCTCGCGTGCGATTGAGGCCAGCATTCTTTTGCAGAGTCTCGGTGATTGATCCAGTAATTGGTTGAACGCGTCGCTGTCAATGGAAGCAAGAGTGCTCTCCGTTGTGGCGATCGCGGTTGCTGATCTCGCATTGCCGCAGAGCATTGCGTATGTTCCAAAGAGGCTTCCTTTTGAAGCCCTGTGAAATGGCGTTTTCGTTCGTGAGTTGGATAATTCATAAAGGCTGATAATGCCTTCCAGTACGACATAGGCTTTTCCGCCTGTGTCGCCCTGTTGAAAGATCAACTCATCGGGTTCGAAATGCTCGACTTTGAACAGTTCGCCTTTGATGTCGGACGGATCAATGCAGTCAAAGAACGGTGAGATACTGACCAGCTTCTCGATGATTCTCATGCGGGTCAGGCTTGGCCTTCTGCCTACCGTATGAAGGCAGTCGTGGCTCGTCAAGGAGAGCGCCTTACAGGCTGCTGGCCCTCGCGAAAGATTCCGTTTAGAGATTGTGTGAGGTTGGTGAGTCTATGCGCTCTATCTGTGTCGGCCTCACCTCTGATTGCTGTTAATAGCAACTAACTCAAGAGCGGGAAGTGAAGCCATGCGGGTGCTGCCATGTCTCCAATGTTGACGACAATGCGCATGAGCCAGTAGGCAAGCAAACCGACGGCGAAGCTCCCCAGGGGCCAGGCCGGGATCCCCCGCGGCAGCAGGCGCCTTTGGCGGATCGAGAACACGGACCAAGCCAGTAGGGCCCCCGCCACCACTGGGCCAAAAGCATGGAGCTGCAGGGCCCCATCAAGATTGCCGGTCAAGCTGGCGGCGGTGGCGCGGGTCAGGTAGCAGGTCGGGCAGGGAACGCCCGTGAGTGCCCGCAGCGGACAGCTCCAGCCGGGCAGGCCCGGGTGCAGGCCCTTCAGCCAGAGCGCGCCGGTGAGTCCGGCAGGCAGCAGATAGCCGCTGCGTTGAATCCGTTGAAGAAACCGATTAGCGGTCAACCGAGCCCATGATCACGTCGATCGAGCCCAGGATCGCCATGATG
>NZ_JAFMNJ010000067.1:0-4078 GCF_017859255.1 Vulcanococcus sp. DEBay_Sum29NL08_54 | reverse complement strand
CGGGAGGGGAGGCTGGCGCTGGGGATCTCCCCGGGCCAGTCCGAGAGCACGACCCGCCCGAGGGGCGTCAGGCGGACCCGTTCGGTCAGGCCCTGGCCATCGACCTCGCGGCGCAGCACCCCCAGTTGGATCAGCCAGATCAGCAGGTCTTCGCAGTGGTTGGCTGAGAGACGCCGGCAGCTGAGAGCAGTCCAGTCGGAGCGAGCCGCGAGCTGCGTGCTGCTGAGGGCCTCCCGCTCGAGTTCCTCATAGAAGCGGCGCCGAAAGGGAAGGCAGCGCACGGCCCGCTTGGCCCGGATCAGCGCCCGTTGCTCCTGCTGGCTAAGGCGGGGCTGCATCAACGGGAGCGCTGGGGTCCCTTCATTGTGGTCACCGGCTGGCTCCTACCGCCCGAGACCCTTGCCAGAGTGGGCCGAGCTCAAGGATCGGCCGTGCTGCTGTTGGCCTCTGCCTCCCCCGCCCGCCGGCGCTTGCTGGAGCAGGCGGCGATCCCCCATCGGGTGCAGGTCAGCGGGGTGGATGAGGAGGCCATCGGCCACCCCGATCCGGCGCAGTTGGTGCAGCTCCTGGCCCGGGCGAAGGCGGGGGCGGTGCTGGAGAGCGGGCTCGATCGGGAGGTCTCGGCGGTGCTGGGCTGTGATTCGGTCCTGGCGTTTGACGGGGAGGTCTTTGGCAAACCCGCGGATCCCCAGGAGGCCATCAGCCGCTGGCGGCGGATGCGCGGCGCCTGGGGGGAGCTGCACACCGGCCATGCCCTGCTGGATCCGGCGGGTGCCGAGCGGGTGGCCGCGGTGACCACTCGGGTGCTCTTTGCTGATCTGAGCGACGCCGAGATCGAGGCCTATGTGGCGACGGGTGAACCGCTGCAGTGCGCCGGTGGCTTTGCCCTGGAGGGACGCGGCGGCTGCCTGGTGGAGCGCCTGGATGGCTGCTTCTCCAACGTGATTGGCCTGAGTCTTCCCTTGCTGCGGCAGTGGTTGAGCGCGGCCTGAAGCCTTGCCGAAATCCACTGTTGCCATTTTTCTTTGGCCGTAGCTATTGCGAAGACAAGGCCCTCCTCACACACCTGGCCATGAAGACCTTCGCGCTTGCAGCAGCCTGCAGCCTCCTGGTTGGTAGCGGATTGACGCTGAACGCCAACGCCATGGAGCCGATCCAGCTCTCCACGGCTCTGCCGACTGCCGACCACGGACTGATGGCCGAGCAGGCCTACATGGAGGATGCCTCGGCCCGCCACAGCGTCGAGGTGGCAGACGATGCGCTGTTGCCCCTGGAGTTCAAGAAGCCCTCAGGACCGCAGGGCTACAACGTCCTCAACCTGAGCTTCTGAGGGATCGTTGCGAAGGCTGGCGCTTCGCCGTGGTCTCAGCAGAATTCAGGCAATCTCTCCTGGGCTGATGGGTCGACGTCTAAGCCTCAGCCTGGCCCTCCTGAGCGCGGGCTGGATGGCGGCGCTGCCGGTGCAGGCCCAAAGCCCCAGGCCTCCCCAGGCCCTGGCGGTCTTGCTGAAGCAGCTCAAGGCCCAACCCCTGGGCCTCTACGACGGGATGCGTTTGCTGCGCATCCCCCAGAGCGATGGGGGGAGCCTGACCATCAGCGTCAGTTGCGAGCGTCAGCTCTGGCGCGTCCAGAGCCGTCAGACGCCCGCCGGCCGTCCGACGTTCTATGGCGACAGTCCGTTCCTGAGCGCCACGGGGATTGATCGCTCCTGGGTCTGCACGGGCCCCGCTCGGGTTCTCGAATGAAGCGCGCGCCTGCGCTGCTGCTGGGCTTGGCCCTCACGGCCCTGCCGGGATGCTCGCTTCTGCAGGCCCCGCCTGAGCCAAGCCCCAGGGTTGAGCTGAGGGGGGCGGGGGCGAGTTTCCCGGCGCCGCTCTATCAACGCTGGTTCACCCACCTGATGGTGCGCCAGGGCCTGAACCTGGACTACCGCGCCGTGGGATCCCTGGAGGGGGAGCGCCAGTTGGCGGCCGGACTGGTGGACTTTGCTGGAACGGATCGGCGGCCGGATCAGCTTCCGTGGTTGGCGATTCCGATGACCGCTGGAGCGATTGCGGTGGCCTACAACCACCCGGGCTGCCGCCTGACCCTGAACCGCGAAGAACTGCGAGGGATCTTTGCGGGGGCGATTACGGACTACAGCCAACTGGGCTGCTCCCCCCTGCCAATTCAAGTGGTGGTGCGCAGCAGTGGTTCTGGCACGACGGCCAATCTCCTGCGCTACCTGCAGGTGCCTGAGCAGGGTTGGCATGGCCCCTCGGCCTTGCTGGCTGGGGGCAATGACGCGATGGCGACCCTGCTGGCCCAGCGCCAGGGAGCGATTGGCTACCTCGAGACGGTGTTTCTGGTGGGACGCCACCGCCTCCAGGCCGCTGCCCTTGAGAACGGAGTCGGGGGCTCTGTCCTTCCGGTTCCTGACCAGGTGAAGCGAGCCCTGAGTCAGTGGCCCGAGACGAGGGAGGGCTACCCCTTGGTCAGCCCGTCCTGGGTGTTGCTTCCCAAGACGGGACTGGGCCAGAAGGCAGTGGTGCTGCAGAGGGCTCTGCGCTATGGCCTCTCCCCTGCGGGCCAAGAGCAGGTCCAGACCTTGGGCTATGCCCCCTTGCCGCGGCACTTGCAGGAGCAGGCCCAGGGCTTGATTGAGGAGATCACCCCGTGAAGGTCTCCGCTCCGCTGCGCCTGTCGGCTGAGGCGATCCGAGGGAAGGAGCGGCATTTCCCGCTGTTCTTGATCACGGCCCTGTTGCCCATTGGCGTTTTCCCCTTCGCCAAGCTCGATGGGACGGTGCTTGAGCGCTTGGCGTTGCCGCTGGCCGTGACTCTGCTGGTGCTGGAGTCCCTGCGGGCGATGCCGGAGTGGGTGGCTCGGATCGGCCCGTTCAAGGTCAATGGGATCTACCGGTGGCTGGGGATCATCTCGGCGATGGTGGTCTGGTGGCCGCTGTTGGTGGGCCATCGGCCGCTCTTCCTGGCCCATGTGCTGGTGGTGGCGATCCGGGCGCTCTTTTATTCCCTGACGGCGGTGCGGATCATTCAGGTCCTGGCCAATTGCGATCGGGTGGGCGTGCGCACGCTTTGCCTGGGGGCGGCGGGCTATGTCCACCTCGGTCTGACGGCGGGGTTGCTGGCGACGGTGCTGCAGATGGTGGATCCAGACAGCTTCAACCTCGGGGCAACGGTGCTGCACGAGGAGTTGATGGCGCGGTTGTCGTACTTCGCCTTTGTGACCCTGGGGAGCCTGGGCTATGGCGATGTGGTGCCGGCCAGCCCCATCGGCGAGTCGTTTGCGGTGTTGGTGAGCATCAGCAGCACCTTGTATCTGAGCCTGTTGATTGGCCTGCTGCTGAGCCGCTTCATCAGCTCCCAGCAACGGGAGGAGGTGTGATGAGCCACTCGATTGGCGATCGGATCGAGCGGCGAGAACCCCTGTTCGGTTGGTTCCTGCTGGCGACGTTGCTGCCGATCCTGGTGATGCCCTTCACGAACCTGGAGGGCAATGCGATCCAACGGGTGCTGTTGCCTCTGAGCACGCTCTGGCTGGTGGTGCTGGCGCTGCGGATGATGCCCGCGGACTTGCTGCGCTGGCGAGGCTGGTCCTTTACGGCGCTCTATCGCGTCTTGGGGGTGCTTTGTGTGGCGGTGATGTGGCTGCCGTTTGTCCTGGGGCATCACGCCGGACATGCCTGGCATCTGCCGATCCTCTCGGTGATCAGCGGCTTCTATCTCTCCACAACGGTGGGCATCGTTCTGGTGCTGGCCCAGGTCAAGCGCGTGAATGAGGCGGTGCTCTGCCTGGGGGCAGCGGGCTACATCCAGCTGGGCCTGACGGGGGGGCAGCTAGCAACGGCTCTTGAGATCCTGAGTCCCGGAAGCTTCAGTTTGGGGCGGATGCTGCCGGGAGAGGAGCTGGTGGAGCGCCTGTCCTACTTCTCGTTTGTGACCCTGGGGAGCCTGGGCTATGGCGATGTGCTCCCCGCGACGGCCCTGGCGGAGAGTTTTGCGGTGCTGCTGAGCGTCACAGCAACGCTCTACATCACCTTGATGATTGGCTTGTTGTTGAGCCGGTATATCGAAACGCG
>NZ_JAFMNJ010000066.1:0-4124 GCF_017859255.1 Vulcanococcus sp. DEBay_Sum29NL08_54 | reverse complement strand
TTGATCGCGACATTGGTGTTGCCGCGGCAGACCACGATCACCAGGGCTGAGACCAACAGCAAGAGGCCGATGCCGTTCTGGAACACCAGACGATCCCCCAACCAAGCCATCTGGCGAGGCAGGTAGCGGTCCTTGGCCAGCAGTGCCGCCAGCCGGGGGAATCCAGCGAAGGCGGTGTTTGCCGCCAAGCCCAAGATCAACAACGTGCTGATCTGCAGGAACCAATAGAGAGGATTGCCGGGACCGAACACCCGCAGACCGATCTGGGCCAGAACGGTGCGATCGGGATTGGGGGCAATCCCGTAGAGATAGGCCAAACCGCTGACGGCCAGGAACAGCAGCGCCAGCAACACCCCCATCACCAGCAGCGTGGCCTGGGCCCGGCGGGCCGAGGGCTCACGGAACACCTTCACCCCGTTGGCAATCGCTTCAATGCCGGTCATCGCCGAGCAACCGGCGCTGAAGGCCCGAAGAATCAAGAACAGACCCAAGGGCTCCAGGGCTGCGATCGCCGGCGGTGCGTCCGGGCGAAAGCCATGGGCAAACACGATGTTCTGCAGACCAAACAGGGCCAGCAGCGCCACCATCACCACAAAGGCGTAGGTCGGCACAACAAACAGGCGACCGGCCTCCTTCAGACCCCGCAAATTGGCCCAACCCACGAGCGCCAACAGCAGCAGAGAGAGGCTGGTCTCATGGGCCAGCAGCCCTGGAAGCAGGGAGCTCAGGGCCTGGGCCGCCGCCATCAGACTCACCGCGGCGGTCAGGGTGTAATCCACCAGCAATGCCGCCGCCGCCACCAACCCCGCCCAGGCGCCGAGGTTCTCCCGGGCGACCACATAGGAGCCTCCCCCCTCGGGGTAGGCCTCAATCGCCTGGCGATAGGAGAGCACCACAATCGCGATCAGGCCGACGATGCAGGCCGTGATCGGCAGGGACAGACCAAGGGCACCGCTGCCGGCCAGAAGCAACACCCCCAGGGCGGCCTCCGTCGCATAGGCCACCGAGGAGAGGGCATCCGAGGAGAGGATCGGCAGCGCAATCAGGCTCGGCAGGCGCTGCGAATCCGATTCCCTGCGCGGCAGAGGACGCCCCAAAAGACGACGGGCAAACGAAAGCACCCCTGTGGCGCGCGGCTGGCCTCACCATGCCCCGATCTGCCCTTGCTGGCAGCCCATGGGCCGTGCCATGACAAAGACACCCCATCCCGGGGAGTCCATGCTCTCGAGCCTCAACGACCTACTGGAACAACTGGTGCTGCGGGGGTGGGCCAAGCTTGACCTTCCCGCCGGGGTTCCGAAAGTCACGCCCGATTGCCCCTGGTGGAGCATCGACCTGGGCCCAGTGACGACCGTTTCACTCCACCCGTGGTCCAACGGGCTCTTGGAGTTCAGCATCTGCGTCCTGATCGATGCTGAAGAGCAAATCCAGTCCTATGAACTGGAGTGCAATGCCATGCCCGTCCCCGTGGCCTTGATCAACTGGTGGGGGGGACTGGAGATCGCCCTAGAACAGAGCGAAGCGCTGAAAAACCAGCTGATCGCCGCCTGGGATCAAGAGATCAGCGCAGGCGGCGAGTTGCCCTGATCAACCGAAGCGGCGGCGGCCGTCATTGAAGCTGGCGAAGCTGGTGACCTCACCCCGGCGCTCCTCGCCACCAGCGGTTTGGCCCAGTTTCCAGACATTGCGGCTGATGCGCCTGGCCCGCAGGCCCCCACGCTCCACCTCGGCGCTGCCGGGACGGGCGCCCATTAAGTAGGTCACCTCTGCCGTCGACAGGGGAGCACCCGTTTGCAGAGCCAACTGGGTGAGCTCCAGGCGCTGGCGCAGGGAGGCGACATCACAGGCGCCACCGTCCTCGGACTCGTTCCAGACCCAGGGGAGCTGCCCTTGGGCCGCAAGCTTCTGCATCAGGCTCATGCTGACCAGAGCCAAAGCCTGGTCAGCATTGAGATCGCCGCCGTCTTGAACGGGAGCAGCGCCCTTCGCGGAGGCAGAAGGGGCAGAGCGCTTAGCAGCCACGGGCAGTCCTGCAGGGATGGCCGGACGGTACCGGCTCTCGCCCGGGGCGCAAGACCCCAGAGACCGGCGGACATCAACTGCGGCGCAACCAATCCGGGGCCTGCCCAAACCACCGACCAAGATCGATGAAGGCTGGCCGCAGCAATCCAGCCCCGCCAAGCCAAAACCATGGAGTGAATCCTGGATGGGGCGGTAAGATCGCCGCGCTCCTCCCGCTGATCAGCAGAGGACCTCAACGTCTGTAGGGAGCAGCCCGACCCCTTGATTGAACGCAATCCCAGGCGACGAACGGCATCGGTGCAGATCACTGGCACCGACCTGGGATTCAGCGGCAGCGGCACCTCTTTGGATGAGCTGCACCCATCGGCCGCCAGCTGTGTCATCACGACCGATAGCGAAGCGCGGCTGGTCAGCCAGGCCAGCGCAGTCGAATCCATCGAGCTGCGGACCTACGTCTTTCTCGATTCACTGCAGCCCCAACTCGCCACCTACATGGGGACGGTGAGCCAGGGCTTCCTGCCCATCCCAGGCGATGCCTGCCTCTGGCTTGAGGTCTCCCCTGGCATGGCCGTTCACCGGGTGACGGACATCGCCCTCAAAGCCAGCACGGTGCGTCTGGGCCAGATGATCGTGGAGCGGGCCTTTGGCTCCCTCGCGCTGTATCACCGCGACCAGAGCAATGTCCTCCACTCCGGCGATGTCGTCCTTGAAGCCATCGGCAGCAGCGTCGAGCAGCGCACCCGCTGCAGCGTGACCTGGACCGAGGTCATCCGGGCGATCACCCCCGACCACGCCGTGCTGATCAACCGTCAGAACCGGCGCGGCTCGATGATTCAGGCCGGGATGAGCATGTTCATCCTGGAGACCGAGCCAGCCGGTTATGTGCTCCTGGCCGCCAACGAAGCGGAGAAGTCCAGCAACATCACCGTGGTCGACGTCAAGGCCGTCGGCGCCTTCGGCCGACTGACCCTGGCCGGCTGGGAAGGGGACGTCAACGAAGCCGCTGCTGCTGCGATGCGGGCCGTCGAGCAAATCAACCGGCGCTCTGCCCGCTGAGTCAGCGCAGACCGAAGATCTGCTTCAACCCCGGGGCCAAAGCACGGGCCGCTTTACCCCGGGAGCCCAGTTTGTCCTTGAGGTGTTGCCCCATCTGGGCATAGGTCAGTCCTGCTTCCCGCACCCAGAAGATCGGGTCATAGCCGCCCCCTTGCCCCTGCGGGCTACTGAGAATCTCACCGCGGCAGATCCCCTGGGACTCGAGCACAGGATTGCCCTCGGGATCGGAGAGCACCATGGCGCTGTTAAAGCTGCCGCTGCGGTAGGGGGTCGATCCGAGTTCGTCCAGCAAGCGTTGAATGCGCTCGGGATCGGTGGCGGCATAGCGGGCGGAATACAGCCCAGGCTCACCACCCAGGGCATCGACCTCCAAACCAGAGTCATCAGCCAGGGCCCACTGGCCCGTGAGCCGGGCCACGCTGCAGGCCTTCAGCCGAGCGTTCTCGAGATAGGTGGTGCCGGTTTCTTCGATCTCGAGTCCATCGGGCTGCTGGCGCACCTCGAGCGCAACGGCATCGAGCATCGCTTGGATCTCGGCCACCTTGTAAGGGTTGCCACTGGCGATCACCAAGATCGGCTGGGGCGTGCCAGATCGCATCCAATGACACCAGGGGACGCCATTGTGCCGCCTAAGGGGGTGAGGCAGGTTGGGTTGAACATTCCACCCCAGAGAAATCCAGGGGCACCTGCCTCCCTCAAACCGTAGGGAGCCCATCCAGCTCGTGCAATGGCGCTATTGCCGGATGTGTGCAGCACGGAACAGTTCGAAAGAAGCCATCTAGCGTCAAACCGCAGCCCCTTTCTGCAGGTTCGTCCATGGACACCAGCCTGGTCCTGCAGAACCTGTTAACACCACCGGTTCTGTTCTTTTTCCTGGGTGTCTTTGCCGTGCTGCTGGGCTCGGACCTGGAGATCCCGGCACCCCTACCCAAGCTCTTTTCGCTGTATCTCTTACTGGCGATTGGCTTTAAAGGTGGCCTTGAGCTGCAGCACAGCGGCATCAGCGGACAAGTGCTGCCAACCATTGCAGCGGCGATCTTGATGTC
>NZ_JAFMNJ010000065.1:0-4149 GCF_017859255.1 Vulcanococcus sp. DEBay_Sum29NL08_54 | reverse complement strand
GTATGGAAGTGATGCACGAGCGCAACGCTCACAACTTCCCCCTCGACCTGGCTGCGTCCGAGATCACCCCGGTGGCTCTGAGCGCACCGTCGATTGGCTGAGCCCCAACGGATCGGCTCCATTCCCAGAGCCCTCGCGTCAGCGAGGGCTTTTTTGTGTGCAGGCCCGCCTGGCTTTTGATGGAGTTCCAGCCGTTGTTCGTGCTTCGCTGTGTCCACCGACCCCGTTGTTTGGTCAGCACCGGAACTGCCGCCGATGCGTTTGGCCGTGGTTGGTCACATCGAGTGGGTGCAATTCCTGGCGGTTGATCAACTACCTCGACCGGGTGCCATTGGCCATGCGCTCCGCAGCCTGGAGGAGCCCGCCGGTGGTGGCGCGGTCGTGGCGGTGCAGATGGCGCGGCTGACCCAACAACCCGTTCAGTTCTTCACGGCCCTGGGGCGGGATGCGGTTGGGGAGGCCTGCGTGCAACGCCTCCAAGCCTTGGGTCTTGAGCTCCATGTGGCCTGGAGGGATGCTCCGACCCGGCGGGGCCTGAGCCTGGTGGATCCCGGAGGGGATCGGGCGATCACGGTGATCGGAGACCGCCTGAGCCCGTCCCTCAGTGATCCGTTGCCGTGGGAGGACCTGGCGGACTGCGATGGACTCTTCGTCACGGCGGCTGATGCGCCGCTCCTGCGTGCCTGCCGCGCCTCCAAGGTTCTGGCGGCCACACCGCGGGTCCGTCTACCCGTGCTGCAGGAGGCCGCTGTTCCCTTGGATGCCCTCATTGGCAGTGGCCTGGATCCTGGAGAGGCGGTGGATCCCACGCAACTCACACCCGCGCCCCGTGCCTTGATCCGCACCGAGGGAGCCGCCGGAGGCCACAGCGTTCCAGGCGGCCGGTACGACGCGGCTCCGCTTCCAGGGCCCCTGGTGGAGAGCTATGGCTGCGGCGACAGTTTTGCGGCAGGTGTCGTGACGGGCCTTGCGGCCCAACGGTCGCTCGCTGATTCCATCAGGCTGGGCGCCCAGTGCGGAGCAGCTTGTGCAACACGCTTTGGCCCCTATGGCTAACCGACTTGGTCGCCTGGCCCTGCGGGTCCTCAGGGTGACGGCAAGCACCGCCTCGATCATTGAGCTTCTGCGCTCCGATTGGACCGGAGGTGTCTCGGCTGGGCTGGCCTGGCTGTTGTTCGTGCAGTTGGAGCGCCGGGTTCAGGCCGGTTCGACGCATGATTCCGAGGAGCCGCTGAGCTGACTGACGCCGACCCCGGCCGGTGCACAGAGGTAGGTCCCATCACCCACACGCTCCATTTGGCCGTCCAGGGCATGGACGGCGCCGGCCACGAAATCGAGGATTCTCTGCGCTTCGCTGGGCTCCATTCCTTCGAGTTGCAGCACGACGCATTGGCGCTCCCGCACCGCTTCGACGGCATCGCTGGCCTGCTCGAACTGCCGGCAGCGCAGCACCGTGACCTGCGGGAGCCAGATCCCAAATGGCGTCTGCATGGCCCGCTCGTGCAGCGATGTCTGTGTTCTGCCCCATGTGGGGGCATCTGTCCAGGCGTTGCGGGTCGAGCCCGGGATTGTTGAAACGTGCCTGGATCGGCCGATCCGCCCACCAAGGGCCTCCTGGCCTGCGATCATCGAACCACCTTTGCCGAGGAGCCGGGCTTGGAAGCGCTGGACCACCAGGTACTGCCGGCCTTCCTGCTGACCCTCGGCGCAGGCCTGTCGACAGGGATCGGCAGTTGGCTTGGCGTGCTCAGCCGGCGCTTTAGCCCGGGATTACTGACGAGCGCCCTGAGCTTTTCTGCCGGGGTCATGATCTTCGTCTCCTTCGTGGAGATCTTCCCGAAGGCCCGCCAGTCCCTGACGCCTGCCCTGGGCACCAGCACGGCCTATCTCGTCACGGTTCTGGCCTTCTTTGCCGGGATGCTGGCTCTTGCGCTGATTGATCGCTTGCTCCCTTCGCACGAGTTGGCGATTTTGCCCTTGCGCGAAGGCTCCGATTCCTCGGCACTGATGCGCACTGGGCTGTTTTCGGCCCTGGCCATCGCGATTCACAACTTTCCCGAGGGGTTGGCCACCTTTGTGGCGGCGCTTTCTGAACCCCGGCTTGGCATTGGGATCGCCATCGCCATTGCCATTCACAACATCCCGGAGGGGCTCGCGGTCTCAGCGCCCGTGTATTACGCCACCGGTAG
The DNA here is from genome assembly GCF_017859255.1 of Vulcanococcus sp. DEBay_Sum29NL08_54. Taxonomy (NCBI): domain Bacteria; kingdom Bacillati; phylum Cyanobacteriota; class Cyanophyceae; order Synechococcales; family Synechococcaceae; genus Vulcanococcus; species Vulcanococcus sp. DEBay_Sum29NL08_54. The sequence goes on along the minus strand of NZ_JAFMNJ010000065.1, from coordinate 1,960 downwards.
CCGAAGCAAGGCGTTCTGGATTTCCTTTGCCTCGGGCTTGGCGGAACCAGTCGGAGCGCTGATCGGCTACGTCTTTCTGCGGACCTTTCTCAATGACGTGGTTCTGGGCCTGGTGTTTGCCAGCGTCGCCGGAATCATGATCTACATCTGCTTCGACGAGTTGCTCCCGGCGGCCCAACGCACGGGCGCCAAGCACCACCTGATGATGTTCGGGGTCACCGCGGGGATGCTCGTGATGAGCATCAGCCTGGTGCTGCTGACCTGAAGCGCTCGATGGTTGCCGCTTCCGACCAGCGCTGGACTTGGTGGCCGTTGCTGCCCCTCTATCCCTACGGGCGCAAGCGCACGCTGGTGCGTGAGCTGATCCCAGACCAGCTCTGGAGTTTTGAGCAGCTCCAGGGTGTCTTTTACGTGGCGGTGCCCATCCGAATGACGGTGGTCCGTGTGCGTGGTGGCCTGATGCTCTATGCCCCAGTCGCGCCCACCGTCGAGGTCCGTCAGGCCCTTCGCTCCTTGGAGGAGCGTTTTGGAGCGGTCCAAACGATTGTGTTGCCGACGGCCTCAGGGTTGGAGCACAAGCTCCCTGTCCCGCCGATGGCACGGGCTTTTCCCAAGGCGGAGGTCTGGGTCACCCCCGGTCAGTGGAGCTTCCCGATCAACCTGCCTGCCAGCTGGTTGGGCTTCCCGCGGGCGCGAACCCGGGTGCTTCAGGAGGATGGCTATCCCCACAGCGACGAGCTGGTGTGGTCGTCCTTGGGTCCGCTTGACCTTGGGCTGGGTCGCTTTCAGGAATTTGCCTGCCTGCATCAGGCCAGTGGCTCGCTGCTGCTGACGGATGCCTTGGTGGCCATTAACCCGGAGCCACCACCCATTTTTGATTTCGATCCCACCCCCCTGCTCTTCCATGCCCGTGACAGCGGTGATCAACCCCTGACGGACACGCCGGAACTGCGCCAAAAAGGTTGGGAGCGTCTGGCTTTGTTTGCTTCGTTTTTGCGGCCGGAGGCCCTGGAGGTTCCACCCCTCCGCGAGCTGTTGTCCAAGGCGTTTCAGCCGGGCTGTCGCTCAGCCCGGAGTTATTTCGGCCTCTTCCCATTTCAGTGGCGCTCGAGTTCCCGTACTGCCTTTGAAGCGTTAACCCAGCCGAGCGGCTCGCTTCTGGTGGCACCCGTGCTGGAGCGCCTGGTTTTTCCTCGTGCCAGGCCCGTGGTGATTCGCTGGTTGCGGGAATTGGCGCAACTGCCCCAGGTGCGCTGGGTCGTGCCGGCCCATTACGACGCTCCTGTGCCCTGCTCCAACGAACAGTTGGCCCAGTTGGCCGATGCGTTCGAGCGCAGGGAGTGGGCCCCAAACGAGGGGAACTGGGACTACCTCGCCTCGATCGATCAGTTGTTGGTGCGCTCCGGTGTTGTTCCGGGTGAAGACTCGGCCTAGAGCCTGAGTTCGCCGGGGTCTGCGTCGGCGCCGCCGTCGTCGAACAGCGTTGCTTCCAATTCCATGCGCTGCTCCATTTGGCGCAGGAAATACCCCGTCATCATCGCCGAGGCGAGAAGACCAGCCAGATGGTCACGGCTGGCGGTGATCTTCACGTCGAATTGCTCACCGGGAATCATCCCGAGCAGGCCTTGGACGTTGTGCCGAATGATGTCTTGAATGTCGCCGCTGGCGGAGCGAGCCACGCGTTGCAACACGTCCGGAGACTGTTCCTGCAGGTACTGAATCAGGGAGTTGCCGCTGATCGGTTCGCTGTCGCTGGTCAGGAACTCCGGGTTGAACATTCCGGCGTGCTCCACGTCAGGGTTGCACCCTACCCCAGCTGATTCTCTGGCTCTGGGGCGGGGAACCGAATCAAACCGGCCCGCCTGAGGGGCCAGTAACGCAGAACAGCGGTGCCAATCAGATCCTGCTCGGGCAGTGGTCCCCAGACGTGGGAATCGAGGCTGGCATTGCGGTTGTCCCC
>NZ_JAFMNJ010000064.1:1372-4212 GCF_017859255.1 Vulcanococcus sp. DEBay_Sum29NL08_54 | reverse complement strand
GTGCTTTAAGGACGAATACCGAGAGGAGTACGTCCCCGGAACGAAAGAGAAACCGGGCTACGTCAAGAAGTGGAGCGAAAAGGTCGAGATCCCCTGCACGACGCCTCCAAAGCCGACGGCCTCAGAGAAGGTCGACGACAACAGCTGCATCGAAGGCTCCGTCATCGGTGGCCTTCTTGGCGCGGGTGCTGGAGCTGCTCTCTCCCGCGGCAACGGACGATGGATCGGCGTTCCAGTGGGTGCAGCAGCAGGCGCCTTGGTGGGTTGCCAGGTCGATGGCGGCTGATGCCCTTGCGCTCAAATGAGGTGTGAGAGAGGCAGTGAGCGTGACCCCACCCACCCCATCAAGCAACCACGCAAGACAGGGTCTCCCCCTCACCCACAAACAATAGACAGGACCAGTCCCTCAAGGCTTCAGCGGGGCTGCAACAACCCCCTGGCTTTTTCTTCAGTTGCTCACGTCGATACAGCCGGAAGGGGGAAGTGTCTCTAGCTTCCGCGGATGATCTGGCAGCGGCTTCGATCCTTTTTCTCCTCCTCTGGGGCCTCAGTGGCCACCGTTGCGGAGCCTGCTGCCCAGCCGACGCCGGCTGAGGTCAGCACAGCTTCTGAACTTCAAACCATCGCCTTCTGGCGCTATCACGCCAGGCTGAGCTTTCACACCCCGCTGGCTTATCTGAAGCGGGATGGCCAGCAGCGTACGCAAAATCCTCCTGATCTTCAGCCGATTCAGCGCACTGGAAAAGGATGTGGCGAATGGATTCCTTATCGCCCTGATGGTTTTGTGGCCTTGGCTGAACTCAGTCAAGTTCAGATCGACTCATGGATGGCGGACTCTGGCGTTGAGCGTGAGCAGAAGCTCAGGCTGCTCATTCGGTTTCGCGAGATTTTTGAGAGCAAGGTGCTCCATGTCGATCAGAAGTTGATGCAGATCTATGCCCTGGTCGATCAGGAGACATTTCGATCGGTGTCCTCCAGCCTCAAGGGTGAGAGCTTTCCCGATGAAGTCTTCATTGCTGAACTGACCACACTGCGCGGTATCGGCCTTCAAAAGGCACAACTGCTCTGGAATGCCGGCCTGAGGACTCCGGCCATGGTTCAGGCGGCTGAAGACGCCGAGCTGCAGTCGATTCGTGGGATCGGTCCAAAGCTCATCGCTCAAATTCGCTCCCAGGAGGTGGCCTGAGGCGTCGCACGGATCTGCGGATCAGGTCTGCTCCCTCGCTTCCAGGGCCGAACAATTGCTGCTCGTAGTTCCTTGGAGGGTTGCCTGGTGGGCATTCGTCTTTGTTCGATGAAGACACCGTCATTCATCGCCACTCGCAGGCTGATCATCGCCAGCAAACCCAGGGGCTTCACGCAGGACTGATGCTCTCGTTGTGTTCTCCCGCGGGATAGCTCGAGCTGGTGTGTCGATCGCTACGCCGTTGTCAATAAGAACGGTGTCTTTGTGCGATTGGTCACTGATTGAGGTCGCCTCGCACCTGCAGTTTCAAAACAGGGTTGAACAGAGACCATCGTGCCCACCTCATTTAGCAATCCGTGTTTGCTTCGCTTTTCTGATCCCAAGGCGGAATACCGCGGGATCTGGGTCTTTTATGACGCCAATGACCTCGGTGCCTATTCCGCCTGCCACGAACTGCTGGCTCACGGTGAGCCCATGCGTGTGGTGGAACAACGGGAACTCCAGAGCCTCCTTGAAGCCCGTCGCTTTAGTCAGCATTTGATCCTGCATGGATGGTCACCGCAGGTGATTCACTCGGAGCTTGGCTACCGGCTCATTGGTTTTTAACGCTCTACCGCTAGCTGGCGAGTGGGTGAGTTGTTCTGCACCAGCCCGGAGCATGCGTGCAGCGGGCACCCTTGGCACTTCGCTTGCGGTTGGTCGGTTTCTTCAATTCGCTGATCGCAGCTTGATCAGTCGATTTGTTGTTGTCGTTGTGTTGATCTGGGGCCATTGATGCCTCCCAGCGACAGCCAAAGCCTGCCAGCTCTTTGCGATTCGACAAGAGCAGCGTTTCTGCTCACTGACGCCGGCGTTTGCTGTTTCCAGACTTGAGTGCATCCGATGTTGGCGTGACCACGTGATGTCCCGGTTGCTGGTTGCTGTTGGCTTCAGTCTTGGCTTGTTTCTGGCCCCAGCGTTCGCGCAAAGCAGTTCTACGCCGTCCGCAGGGGGCCAAGAGCAGCTCAGTGATTGGCAGCGCCGTGAGCTGGCCCGCCAGCAACGCAAACGTGAGCAGGCCAGGCGCTGCATCAGCGATTGGCGATTGGGCCTCTGCAGCCGCTCGTACCGTTAAGCCCACCTCAGAGGGAGCGGTGTGGGCGAGATCAATGGTGTTTCCGTTGCCCTGATTGCCCTCGGGCTGAGCGCGACCTGGGTTGTTCTCTTCTATGGATTCACCCGCTCGACCCGCTACGAAATCCAACGCACCCAGATGCAGCGCGTGCGCCGGCAGGTGATGAGGGTTCTTGCTGAGCGTTCCGACTAGGGCCTGTTGACAGCGCAACTGAAGCCGGCTAGTACAGGTGTACTCGCATCGGGCCCATGGCTCCTGTTGCTTCCCCGTACGCCACCTTTCGCGCCTCGGATTGGGTCTGGCCCGCTGCGTCCGCTGCTTCTGTCGCCTCACCCCCATGCCAGGACACGGTTGGCTCCAGGATCCCGCCACGCTCGCGACCAAGCGCTTCCATCGCGACGAAAAAAGTTGGGCGCAAGACCCGATGGTCTTCGTCGATTCAGGGCGACCTTTTCCAGCACAACCTCCTCTGCTCCAGTCCCGTGACCACCTCCATCGAGACCAGGCAGTTGAGCTTTGGCGGGCTCTTCTGAGCCGTGG
>NZ_JAFMNJ010000064.1:0-1109 GCF_017859255.1 Vulcanococcus sp. DEBay_Sum29NL08_54 | reverse complement strand
CCGTTTCAGGCAGGGAATCAGGCCCTCGAGGTAGGTGCTGTGGGTGATGACCAGCCGTCCCATGGCGGGCACCCTAGAAACCAGTGCCCTGGTGGCGGGATTGCCTGACCGCTGCTAGAGATGCTGTCCCCTCTTTTGCCGGATGGCAGGCCAGCACGCTCCAGAGCTGCGCGAGCAGCTGCGGCAACGGCTCAGTGACGAGCTTGGTGGTGCCGCCCAGCTGGTCAGCCTTGAGCGCAGTGGCGACCAGAGCGTCAAGGGCGTGGCGGTCTGCTCAGGTCGCATCCTCAGCTTCGTTCTGGATGCCGAACAGGAGCGTCTGCGCACCCTGCCGATGTTCGAGCTGCTGCAACGGCGCTTCGCTTAACCGAGATCCTTAGCCCCGCTCCACGGGTGCCATGGTTAGGCCCTCTCCGGCCAAGAGTTGGTGGTAGAGCTCAGCCTGCTCGAGCGGACCGCTCCAAACCACCGCTGAGCCCTGCGAGTCGATCTGATGGGCCAGCTCCCAGGCGCGATCGCTGACCATGGCTGGGATGTGTTTCACCAGCACCTCAACCACGTGTTGGAACGTGTTGTGGTCATCGTCGAGAACAATCACCCGACCCGTGGGGTACGGCGCTCTGACCCGCTGCCGCTCCATGACGGCCTGTCCGCCTGGGGAGGAGCTGATGGAGCGGATGGGTTGCATCTCGAAACAGCCAGCAGATCTGATCTCAGTTTGGGTCACAGCCCTGGTTACACTCGTCCAAACGCTTTCTGCGCACCATGCTGATCACTGTGGGTTGGGCCGCTCTTGCCGCCGTCTTCACCTTCTCGATCGCCATGGTCGTCTGGGGTCGCAACGGCGACGGCACCCTGAATTTCTGAGCCTGAGCGCCGGGTTACTCATCCGTGATTGAGTCGCTCAACATCAACAGTGTTCTCGCGGTGACCACCGCAGCCCTGTTGGTGTTTGTCAGCGGTGGAGTCCTCTATCTCTCCACCATTGAGTGGCGCGACAGGCGTCGCCGCCAGCAACCGGTTCAGCCCTCAGCTCGCGCCCGCAAGTGACGCTCGAGCCGGGGGTTTTTGAACCTTGGGCCTGGGACCGTTCCGTCGAGCTGTTGGTG
>NZ_JAFMNJ010000063.1:0-4251 GCF_017859255.1 Vulcanococcus sp. DEBay_Sum29NL08_54 | reverse complement strand
AGCCCCGCCTGCTGCAACTCCTCCAGCTGACCGGGATCAAAGAGATCCTCGCTGGCGTCATTGGCCGGGTCATGGATGAGGACCAACTCCTCCACCATCTGCGGGAATTTGGCCAGGATCCGCAGCAGCGAACGAACCGTGCGCATGCGGCTGGGGATGCCAACGATGCCGATGCGAGCCCGCTGATCCTCGGGAACCTCAGGGGCCGCCAAGGCGGGACGCCACTTGAGGATCGTGTAGAGATCGGCCATCGCCTGGGTGGGATGTTCATCGATGCCATTGCCGGCGTTGATGATCGGAATCCGCAGGGTGTCGGTCATCGCATAGATGGCCTGGGAGTCGGTATCGCGCAGAACGATGCAGTCGCCGTAGTTGTTGAACATGTGGGCGACGTCTTCCAGCGACTCCCCCTTCGCCAGGCCCGTCGTGGCGCGGTCGGTGATGTTGATCGAATCGCCGCCCAGACGGTGCCAGGCGCTGTCAAAGGACAGCCGCGTGCGGGTGCTGGGTTCGTAGAAGGCGTTGATCAAAATCTTTCCCTTCAACGGCGTGTTGTGGGCCGTATAGCGATCGGGATTGCTCTCAAACTTGGCCGCCAGACGAAACAACTGCAGCAGGGTCTCGGGCCGGAAGGGCTGAATCGAGATCACGTGCTGCCCCACCAGCTCCTGGAGCGCCTCGCCGTCCTCTTGAATCGCCCCCAACAGGGCCTGGGGAGAGGCTGCGCCAAAGACATCCGGCCCCATCGGTTCAAAACGCACGGGTGCGTCAGCGCCGGTACTCGTCGTGACGGAGTGGAGTGCAGTCATAGCGATTAGGGGACCCAGGCCCACTGCTGCAGAACGCTGCGGCGGAATTGGTCGCACTGAGTCTCAAACCAAAATCCACCCTGCCACATCACTTTCTCCAAGTTCAAGCTGCTTAAAACGGGGCAGATTTGCGTAGCAACGGCTACACAAATGCCACTCTTGTTGTCATGGGGCATGCAAACAAAGGCGTTACCAGACATCGCCGCGCCTCCATTCGTTCCACCAAATCAGCAGAAGAACCAGCACAGAAAGCGCCAACCCCGCCACACTTCCATAAATCACCAGGCGCAACAGCGGTAGATCCACCAGCCAGCGCGGGGAGTCCGTCGACTGCGCCGCTCGGGCGGCGGGCAAGGCCAGAGCCAGGGCTGCCGCAGCAAGGGCAACACGGGTTTTGAGCGACCAACGTTTCATCCCTATCCCTCCTTCAGGGTCAACCAGTTGAAACGCTCCGGCTGGAGCTGGGTACCGACGGCCATGACCACTGCGGACACCGCCGCAGACAGCAGAGCTGCGCAGTAGGGAGCGATCAGGAAATAGGCGCCTAAGCCCACGGCGCTGCCTGAGACCATCGCCGCAATCGCCGCCCAGCGGTTGGCGCTAGGCCAGTAGAGCCCGTAGGCCACCGGCCAAATCGTGGACGCCACCAGGGCACCGGTGAAGAACAGCACAGAGGCCAGAGAGTCGAGCCGCGGCCAGGAGAGCAGCAGGGTCAACAGCCCCAAACCCAGCACCACCAAGCGGGTGGCCTGCCGCAACTGGGCATCACTCAAGTTGGGGTTCAGCAACTTGAAGACCACGTCCTCCGCCACCAAATCCGCCGTCGACGCCAAGAGGGAATCCAGGGTGGAGGTCAAGGAGGCAAAGACCACCACAAACACCAGCGCTGCACCACCGGCGCCCAAGAGCTGGGAGGCCACCACCGGGAAGAGCATGTTCACCTGGGGCAGATCCACCGCCTGCGCGAGCGCCACCAGGCCGATCGAACCGGTCACCAGCGGCACCGTCATCCAGGCCAAACCGCCCAGCACAAACGAGGCAAACACCACGGAGGCGCGGCTGGAGAAGACCCGTGACCACCAGATGTTGTTGTGAAACACCTCTCCCATGGAGAAGAGGGCGGAGTTCCAAGCAATCAACAAGCCAGCGGGCAACAGCAAATTCAGGCGCTCTGGATGCTGCGCCGCCAGTTCCCGGTGGAGCTCCTGCACCGGGAACTGCTGCAGGGCAAGAACAGCGACCAACACCAGCAAGCCCATGATCAGCAGGGACTGAATGAAGTCCGTTCCCACCACGGCGCGCATGCCGCCATAGAGGGTGTAGATCGTGGAGACACCGATGACGACAACCATCCCGAGCCGATAGTCGAAGCCGGAGAGGGCCTCCAGCAGGATCCCGGCCCCCATCGCCTGGGTCACCAGGAAGCCCAGGGTGTAGATCGCCGTGATCACCATGAAGACCCACCAGGCGGCTCGGCCATAGCGCAGGCGGATGAAGTCGCCGCTGGTGCGCCCCTTGGGCATCAGCGTTTTGATCCGCAGAGCCAAGGGTGCAAACAGGACCAGGCCCAGGCCGGCCAGGGCATAGCTGAACATCCCCCAGAGACCGTTGCGATAGCCGAACTCAGGCGCCAGCAAGGTGGTGTTTCCGGTCACCCAGGACGCCATCAAGGTGGCTGTGCTCAGGGCCAAACCGATGTTGCGGCCGGCCAGCATGTAGTCATCGGCATCGCCAGAACCCCGGCGTCCCCAGGAGACCCCAAGGGCGATCCAAAGGACCGAAAAAATCACCACCAGGGCCCAGGCGATCCCGGGGGCCAAGAAGGGTTGAACAGCAAGCGTGGGGCTGAACACCATGGCTTAGCCCTCCCCCCAGGGATCACGGCCGCGCCAATGGAGATGGCCCTGAATCACCATCACGGTGGTCGCCAAGGTGACGACACCGCCCACGACAAAAATCAACACAGCTCCTGCAAATGACTCCATGAGCGATCTCTAAAACGCGCCAAATAACCGCGACATGGATCAATCCAAGCTGGGGAGAGCGTTAAGAAAACAGCGCAGCAGTTAGGGCTGTCTCTTGGTCGCAACCTATCGATGGCCGCTGACACTGTCAGCGCAGACAACGCAGCAGACCGACGTCAAGAGGTTCACAGATTTCCAACATCGAAGGCCACCAATGGCATCAGAGCAAATGTTGGAACTTGCTAAAGAAAGCGATGCCCATGCCCCAGGGCCGGTACGGACCCAAGCAATGGCAACCTGTCCCCACAGCTCGAGTAAGCAGCCGTGGCCAAAGCCAAGACCAAAGCCAAAGCAGCCGCCAAGCCGGTCCAGGCGGAGCCCTCGGCCACCCGGATCAAGCTTCAGATTGCTGGGGCCGTCTTCGTGCCGATGCTGGGCTTGGGGCTCTGGCTCAACAGCAAGGGCTTCTTCGGTTAAAGGCCAAGGTCTGCTCGACAGCGGCCCGCCACTCCCCGGGGGCAAACGCGTGGGCGTGGCCATGGCCGGGGAGCAGCCAGGCCACATCCAGCTCCTTTAAGCGCTCCACCGAGCGGAGCTGCTCCTTGAAATCCCACCAGCAGTACCGCTCCGAAGCCACCACCACCGCTTGCTCAGGGCGCCACCAGAGGTGATCACCGCTGAAGAGCACCGAGCGGCGCTCACCCAAGAGGACCGCCATTGACCCCGCCGTGTGGCCGGGGCAGGGAATCAATTGCAACGCCCCATCCAGCGCAACCACCGCAGATCCCTGAACCTGATGCTCCGCGTCTGGCGCGGCATCGGCGTCGGCCTGGTGAATCCAACGGCTGCAACCCAAGGCCTTGGCCCAGCGCTTGTGGTCGGCCACGTCATCGCGATGGGTCAACACCAGGGCTTGAAGACCGCCCAAGGCGGCGATGCGCCGAGCCAAGGGTGCACTCCAACGGGGCGAGTCGATCAGGACGTTGCCTTCCGGCCGAACCACGAGCCAACTGCTGGCCCCGAAACTGCGGCGTGACGCCCAACCGCAGTAGTAGACGTCTCCAGCGGTATGGCGGGTGACCAGGGCCGGAAAGCCATCGCTTGGGGTCAGCCGCCGCAACTCCGGGGTCGTCCCAATGGCCGCCACCGGACAGGCCTGCAAGGCCAACAGGGCCTGACGGGTTTCGGCTGCTCCCTCGGGCTGACGAATGACCTGGGAGCTGCTGCCCGTGGGGGCGAAGTGCAGAGGATCAAATTGCCAGCAGGTGCCGCAATCAATGCACCTGTCATTGACGCTGAAGGGCCCCGGCGCGGCGTCCATCAGCAGCAGCTGGCGGAGGCCCCGCTCGCCGCGCGGTCCTGATCAAAGGGAATCGCCGAACCGCAGCCTTCAAAGAGGCCGTAGTGACGCTCGAAGTCACCCATGAACTGGAAGTGGGGAGCGAAACGGGTCTGGTGCAGCATCCGATAGGTGTTCC
>NZ_JAFMNJ010000062.1:0-4304 GCF_017859255.1 Vulcanococcus sp. DEBay_Sum29NL08_54 | reverse complement strand
CCAGGGTTGGGTCGATCACCCAGCGGTTGCTGATCTTACGAACAGCAGGGTCAGTAAGCCGGCCGGTCTGGATGGCTTGGAGCACAGCGACGTGACTTGTACCGCGCAGGCCCTTTGCTTTGCGATGCGCGGCGTAGGCCTGGAGGTTCATTGCTTACCTCACCCCCGCGTACTTGTGCGTCTGAATTGATAGGCGCCACTGGTTCTCCATGCACGCCTGAATGCAGAGCTGCGTGGCTTCATCGCCTTGGCTTACAGGCTGCAGCCACACCGGAGAGCCAGGTTCGCGATCCACCAACAAAGCCTGCAGGCTGTCGATGTCGTTCACGTTTGCGACCGGCATCTTGATCTCATCCGCCCGTGCGATCGCGCTGGGCAGTACCTCTAGGCCGCCGGCCATGCCCACCTTCGGGCTCACCGTGACCCATGCGCCGGGTGCCACGTTGATCTCATGGGTGCCGCTAGTTTCGATCTGCACCATGCCAAGGGTGATGAGCTGAGCGGTCAATATCGACAGATCCTGTGCGCACGGCTCGCCGCCGGTGATCACGAAGTGCCGGGGGGCCATGGGCTGCACAGCAACCACCACCTGCTCAGGGGTCATCTCCGCCCAGGTCGGGGCAGGGTCCACTTTCTGCAGCAGCTCAGGGATGGTGATGCGCTTGCGCTCGTGGCCACTGGGCCAGGTGTGCTTCGTGTCGCACCAACTGCAGCCAACGGGGCAACCTTGAAGCCTAATGAATGTAGCCGGAGTTCCGGTCCAGGTTGCCTCCCCTTGAATAGTGGGGAAGATTTCATTCACGCGAAGCACGGTAAGCCTCCTCATCAGTTATTGCGCCCCTGGGATCTTCCCAGGGAAAGACAATCCAGTCGGGTGAGTCGATCACCTCCACGGCGCTAAACCATGTTGGGTGCACCTTGCTGATCCACACTGCACATTTCACGCCCTCGTATTGACTCGCGGGCGCAAGCGTGCGCCCGGTTTCGTAGATGTCGTCCACCACCAGACAGCCGGGCTCGATCTCATGGAGCAGCGGCAGTTGCAGGCGGTGACTCAGGGCCACCGCTAGGCATAGGCCACCGCGAGGAAAGCCGTAGACCCCGGTGAACACCTGATACTTAAACAGGCCGGCCAGTTGATAGACAGCCTGATCAAACTCGTGCCAGGCAAGGTGTCTCATGGCCGGTAGATGGCGGAGTTAGCGCCATGCTCGCGCACTTCGACTTCTGCAACTCGGCAGCGCGGGCCGTAGCCATTGTTCTGCATCCAAGCGTTGGCTTGAGTCCAGACCAGCTCGGCAAAGCGTTCGCAGCCTACTGCTGGCAAAATTACCAGGTCGAGCAGTCCCTGCTCGTGGCCACGGTGGAACCAATCGAGCAGAGGGTCATCCTCTGCTACGACGGTCTTGTGATCGAAGGTGCTCTGCAGCCAGGCCTTCAGATCCTTCAGGCCGCCGAAGTCAACGACCCAGTTGCGCTCGTCGAGATCATCCGCCTCGAACTTCAGATGCACCGACAGGGCGTAGCCATGCAGGAACCGGCAGTGGCTGTGCGTGCTGCGCCACTGGCGGAAGCACGCGGACAGGCCAAGGTCGTGGCCCCAGGTCTTGGTGGAGATGTACGTCATTTGAGTCCGATGAGTTGAAGGAACTCGGCTTTCATGTGCGGCTTGTCGCGGAACTCACCGCGCACCACACTGGTCACCATCGAGGTCTCTGGCTCGCGCACGCCGCGCCACTTCATGCAGTAGTGCTGCGCGTCCACGATCACGATGAGACCCAGCGGCTTCACCAGCCGTTCGATCTCGTCGGCCAGGATCATCACCGCCTCTTCCTGAATGTGCGGACGGGAGAAGACCCACTCGGCCAGGCGCACGAACTTCGACAGGCCGATCACACGCTCGCTCGGCTTGATCCCCACCCAGCACCGGCCGAGGATCGGCACCAGGTGATGGCTGCATGCGCTGCGCACCGTGATCGGACCCACGGTGTAGACCTGGTCGAGCTCCTTGGCGTTCGGGAAGTCGGTCAGCCGGGGCGGCTGGTGGTATCGCCCGGCGAACACCTCCTGCAGATACATCCGCGCCACCCGCTCGGCTGTGCCCTTGGTGTTGTGGTCGTTGTCCACGTCGATCACCAAGGCGCGCAGCAAATCCTCCACCTTGGCGGCCACTTCGGACTCCATCAGGTCCAGTTCACCCGGCTCGATGAAGTCGGCCAGGTTGTCGTTGGCCAGATACGGGGCCCCAGCTGCCAGCAGTCGCTGGCGGATGGTTTCAGAGATCTTCATGCGAGGTACTCCGTAGGGTCGGGCACTCCACTGTCGCGGAACGCTTCTTTGCGCTCGGTGCAGGCGCCGCACTTGCCGCAATGCACCTCGCCGCCCTCGTAGCAGGTCCAGGTGTGCTCAAACGGCACCCCCAGCTCGCCACCGATGGCTGCGATGTCGGTCTTGGTCTTGTTCACGAAGGGGGCGATCAGTGAGAGCCTCTCCTTCCGATGGCCCACGGTGCCGGTGAGCAGCGCCTGCCCCAGCTGCTCGATAAACTCTGGCCGGCAGTCGGGGTAAATGTGGTGATCCCCTGCATGGACGCCACAGGCCAGCACGTCGGCGCCATTGCTGCAGGCCAGGCCCCAAGCGATCGACAGCATGATGGCGTTGCGGTTGGGCACCACCGTCGCTCGCATCGTCTCCTCGGCGTAGTGACCATGGGGCACCGCCACGTCATCGGTCAGGGCTGAGCCCTTGAGCAGTGGGCGGATCCCGCTGATGTCGATGACGGTGTGCTCTGCGCCGAGCAACTGGGCTTGGTACTTGGCGCGCTCCAGCTCGCGGTGGTGCCGCTGGCCGTAGTCGAAGCTGATCAGGTGGAGGTCGGTGTAAACCCTCTTAAGCCAGTGGGCCAGCGTCACGCTGTCCATCCCACCGGAGATGATGGCGACTGCTTTCATGGCTGAGGTTTTGTGAGACGGCGAAAGTGATGGTGAAGTGATTGGATCTTGGGTGCGCCAACCTCGGCCATGAATTGCTTCGTGCCGAGGTTCTTTTCGATGTCCAAGCAGGCCCGAACCATAGAGGCGCAGTTGATTTGCTCAGATGGGCTGCCTGCGCCGCGCCAGCTTGAGGCCGACGCAAGCGCCTCAACACTGAAGCCGTAGGACGTGATCACGTCCCTGATCTTGGGTCCTATTGACCTGAGGTTTTGTCGCTTGACGTAGCAAAACCTGCCCTTGCCGAGGTAAAAGCGGATCATCCCGTAGCGAGATTGGTCCCAGCCGGACGAGTCGCACATGTAGGGCTTGTAGACCTTGACAAACTCGAGGTTGGTGAAGCCCAGCCAATGGACTTTGCGGTCGCCAACGTGGCGCATGATCCCGCGCACAAAACCTCGGTTGCCCGGGGTGCCCACCAGGCCGCCGATGCCAACCACGTCGCTGGTCTTGTAGTAGTCGTTGAGCACTGATGGATCCTCACCCCTGGTGAAGATCGGCACAGGCGTGAACCCACGCTTGAGCATGGTCTTGTAGTTCCGCAGCGTCCCCTGCGGGTCGCCGATCACGTCGAGCAGGAAGTAGCGCCAGGGCTTCACCGGCAGCCCCTCGAGGAAGCGACAATAGTCGTCCAGCTCGATCGGCTTGCCAGCCTTCCACGCCGTGAACGCACCGGAGTCCAGCAAAAAACGCAGGTTTGGCCCGACCGTTTTCAAGGCGTCAAGGACCTGTGGAGTTGCGTAGGGATATGCGACCAGGATGTTAAGCCGGGGCTCCATCAGCTGATCTCCGCGCTGATCGCGTGGCTGTCGCAGTACATGCGGATCGCTTTGATCACCTCGTCCTTGTAGGTGCTGTCGAGGTTCACCACGATCTTGCCCTGGATGCCGTCCAGGTTCTCCTCGTGCTTCTCCACCGCCTCGATGTCGCCGGCCCAACCGTCCTCCGTCAGCCCCTCTAGTTCATCCGCTGACCACCCCAGCAGGCTTAGATCGAACTCCACCCCCTGCAGTGCCTCCATCTCGGCGGTGAGCATGTCCACGTCCCAGCCGGCGTTCAGCGCCAGCTTGTTGTCCGCCAGCACATAGGCCCGTTTCTGATCCGGTGTCAGGTGGTCGAGCACCACCACCGGCACCTCCTTCAGCCCCAGATCCTTCGCCGCCATCAGCCGGCCGTGGCCAGCGATGATGCCGTCCTTGCCGTCAACCAGGATCGGGTTGGTGAAGCCGAACTCCTGGATGCTCGCCGCGATCTGCGCCACCTGCTCCGGGCTATGGGTCCTTGCATTGTGTTCATAAGGCTTAAGCCGCTCTA
>NZ_JAFMNJ010000061.1:0-4439 GCF_017859255.1 Vulcanococcus sp. DEBay_Sum29NL08_54 | reverse complement strand
GGCCAAGGCTTTCCCGAAGGCGGCAAACATGGGCCGTCCATGGACGGGGCCAGGAGTCGGGATGGAGGCGTTGGCGTCGCCCATCTGGGCCCAGACGATGGAGCCCCCCTTGATCACGAGTTCTGGTTTCACCCCAAAGAAGCCGGGCTTCCACAGCACCAGATCCGCCAACTTGCCCACTTCCACAGAGCCCACCTGCTGATCGAGGCCATGGGCGATGGCAGGGTTGATGGTGGTCTTGGCGATGTAGCGCTTCAGGCGGGTGTTGTCGTTGCGGCTGCTGTCTTCGGGGAGTGCGCCCCGTTGCACCTTCATCTTGTGGGCCGTCTGGAACGTGCGGGTGATCACCTCACCGACGCGGCCCATGGCCTGGGAGTCGCTGGCGATGATTGAGAAGGCGCCGATGTCGTGAAGGATGTCCTCGGCGGCGATGGTCTCGCGGCGGATGCGCGACTCGGCGAAGGCCACATCCTCCGGAATCTTCGGATCGAGGTGGTGGCACACCATCAGCATGTCGAGGTGCTCCTCGAGCGTGTTGCGGGTGTAGGGGCGCGTCGGGTTCGTGCTGCTCGGCAGGACGTTGGCTTCGCCGCAGATTTTGATGATGTCGGGGGCGTGACCACCACCGGCCCCTTCGGTGTGGAAGGTGTGGATCGTGCGGCCGCCGATGGCTCGGATCGTGTCCTCGACAAAGCCCGCTTCATTGAGGGTGTCGCTGTGGATGCAGACCTGCACATCCATCCGATCGGCAACGCTCAAGCAGCAGTCGATGGCCGCCGGAGTGGTGCCCCAGTCCTCATGCAGCTTGAGCCCGCAAGCGCCGGCCTGGACCTGCTCCTCAATCGCCTCTGGGGTGGAGGCGTTGCCCTTGCCAAAGAAGCCCAGGTTGACCGGCAGCCCCTCAGCGGCCTGCAACATCCGGCTGATGTGGAAGGCCCCGGGGGTGCAGGTGGTGGCGTTGGTTCCCGTCGCCGGGCCGGTACCGCCGCCGAGCAAGGTGGTCACCCCACTGGCCAGGGCCGTTTCGATCTGCTGGGGGCAGATGAAGTGAATGTGGGTGTCGATCGAGCCCGCGGTGAGGATGTGTCCCTCCCCGGCGATGGCTTCGGTGCCTGGGCCCACGACGATGTCGACCCCTGCCTGGGTATCCGGGTTGCCCGCTTTGCCAATGCCGCAGATGCGGCCATCGCGGATGCCGATGTCGGCTTTGACGATGCCCCACCAGTCGAGGATCAGGGCATTGGTGATCACGGTGTCCACCGCTCCGGCTGCCCGCGTGGTCTGGGCTTGCCCCATGCCATCGCGGATGACCTTGCCGCCGCCGAATTTCACTTCATCGCCGTAGACGGTGAGGTCCCGTTCCACCTCAAGGATCAGCTCTGTGTCCGCCAGGCGCAGGCGATCGCCGGTGGTGGGGCCGTAGGTCTCGGCGTACTGACGGCGGGAAATCCGGTAGGGCATGGGGTGTCCGTTCAGTCGAGGGGGCCGTTGATCAGGCCGTTGAAGCCAAAGACGCGTCGTCCGCCTGCGAAGGGAATCAGCTGCACTTCCCGGCTGTCGCCAGGCTCAAAGCGGATCGCCGTGCCCGCAGGAATGTCGAGCCGTTGTCCCCGGGTGGCCTCGCGGTCGAACTGCAGGGCGGCATTGGCCTCAAAGAAGTGGAAGTGGGAGCCCACCTGAACGGGGCGATCTCCGGTGTTTGCCACCAGCACCGTGGTGATGGGGCGTCCGCTGTTGAGCTCCAGCTCCCCTGGTTCGGGAATCAGTTCGCCGGGAATGAGTGCAGCCATGGCCGATCAGCGAATGGGGTCATGCAGGGTCACGAGCTTGGTGCCGTCGGGAAACACCGCCTCGATCTGGACTTCGTGGACCAGCTCAGGGATGCCCTCCATCACCTGATCTCGGCTCAGCCAGGTGGTCCCCTCGGCCATGAGTTCCGCCACGGTTTTTCCGTCCCGGGCCCCTTCGAGCACCAGGAAACTCAGCCAGGCCACCGCCTCGGGATGGTTGAGCTTGAGGCCGCGGTTCAACCGGCGTTCGGCCAAGAGGGCCGCGGTGACGATCAGGAGCTTGTCCTTCTCCTGAGGGGTCAGATGCATGGCGGGGCAGGAGCCTGATCCAGCTGATCAGAAGCCTTCACTCTGGTTCCGCGCTGGACCGTCCTCTGTTCAGGCTGAACACTCAGCCGCCTGCTCCAAGGGGTTTTCCTGAAAGGGCCAGACCCGGGGAAGCTCCGGCGGGGATTGCCCTTGGATGGAGCGAAGTAAGGCCCAGATGCGGCAGAACCAGAACCGGGCGGCTTGGCTGGAGGGGCCGCGATAGCGGGCCACCAGGCCCTGCTCGAGGGCGCCGCAGGCCATGGTTCCTTCGAGGCCAGCGCGCTGCTGGCGGCAGGCTTGGAGTAATTCTTCGATGACAGCTGGGGGGAGTGGGTCCCCGGCGATCCAGGCCAGGGAGCCGAAGACCGGCTGGGCTGCCATGCCGTGTTCCCCCGTCAGCGCTGCATCCTTGAGCTCCAGGCGATCGACCAATTCCCAGCGTCCGCCGTTGGCTCCGCTGCGGTGGATCTCCAGGGCGGAACGCCAGCAGCCCTGCTCGAGGGACTCCCCCGCGGCGGTGCGCCCCAGGCGCACGACCTCCGCTCCGAGGAAGCTGGCACCCGGTTCCAGCTCGATACGGCAGGTCTGCTCGAACAGGCCATTGGCGTAGAGCACCAGCTCCTGCGGAAGCCATTCGAGTTGGCTGCCCTGTTTGAGTTCAAACCTCAAGGCCTGCCGAGACCAGCGTCCCTGCGGTTGTTGGCGGGAGCGTCCAACGCTTCCGTAGACCTTCTGGGCTGCGACGCTGGTGAGTAGGGCCTGGCTCTGGGGTGCGAGCTGGGCGCTGATCTCGAGTTCGTCACCACCGACCAAGCCCCCGGCGGTGTGCAGGATCGGCAGCTCGCAGTGGCCACTGCTCTGCCACTGGGCGCGCTGCAATTTGAGCGGGGAGCTGGCCTGTCCTTGGTGAATGGTTCGTTCGCCCCCCGCCGAGCCTCTTCGCTCGAACTGGAGCGCGACGCGTCCCCTCCAGGTGGATTGCGACTCAGCCATGGCCGCATACTCCGGCCCCACCGGTCCAGCTTTGGTAACAATCGCCACAAAGGTCCAGTGCGGTGGCTCGTCAGGGTGATGGCCCTCGGGTCGCCTCAGGTGGAGCAGGGTTCAGCGATCGTGTTGGTGGAGCGCCGCCCCAAGGGCGTGCTGCCGGAGCCTGGACCCCAGGCGTTGACCTTGGCGTTGACGGCGGATGAGCGCACCAGCCTGCGGGGCCATCGCCGCAGTCGCTGCGGGCGGGATCTGGTGCTGCAGCTTCCCCGGGGCGCTGCCCTGCAGCCCGGTGATCAGCTGCTGAGTGACGACGGCTGTTGGCAGGTTCTGGTGGAGGCGGCACCGGAGCCGGTGATGCAGGTGCGCAGCGCTGAGCCCCTGGCTCTGCTGCAGGCTGCTTATCACCTGGGTAATCGCCACGTGGCGATGGAGCTGCACCCCGACCGCTTGGTTCTGTTGCAGGACAGCGTGTTGGCGGAGCTGCTGCGCCAAAGGCAGCTGCAGGTGGACTGCCTGGATGCTCCATTTCAGCCGGAGGCCGGTGCCTATGCGGGCGTTCCCCATGCCCACTCCCATGGCTGATCGGCAACTGGCGCGGCTCAGGCTCTATCAACTGGTGAGTCCGGCCTTGCCGGTGGGGGCCTTCAGTTATTCCGAGGGTCTTGAGGTCTTGGTTCAGGCCGGTCAGGTCACCTCCGAGCAGGCGATGGAGGATTGGCTCAGCGCTGAGTTGCGGCGTGGTGGGGTGGCGATTGAGGCCGCAGCGCTCGCGCCCTTGATGGCGTTCATGCGCGCCTGGAAAGACGGTGAGCCTCAGGCGGAGCAGGAGCTGCGCAGCCTTGATCAGTGGTTGCTGGTGCAGCGGGAATCAGCGGAGCTGCGGGCTCAGCAGCGGCAGATGGGGCGTTCGCTCCTGCAGTTGTTGGCGGATCTGGGCTGGCCCTTGCCCCGAGCCGGAACGTTGTTGGCCTGGCCGGCGGCCTATGCCTGGGCCTGCGCGGTTTTGGAGTTGGACTCCCCGGAGGTGGAGGAGGCCTACCTCTATTCCTGGGTCGCCAACCAGCTCAGTGCAGCGGTGCGCTTGGTGCCTCTTGGGCCAACCCAGGCCCAGCGGCTGCAGTTGAGGCTCGCTCCGCTTCTCGCTCAGCGGGCTCAGGAGCTGGCGTCGATGGATCCAGGGCAGCAGTGGAATGGCGGCGTCGGTGCGGGGCTGGCCCAGCTGCGCCACGCAGAGCTCTACTCCCGCCTGTTCCGCAGTTGAGCTGAGCACAATGCTGAGAATGAATGGGCGAAGGAGATGACCACCAGTCGTCTGCGGGTTGGTGTGGCTGGGCCCGTGGGTTCGGGTAA
>NZ_JAFMNJ010000029.1:0-20382 GCF_017859255.1 Vulcanococcus sp. DEBay_Sum29NL08_54 | reverse complement strand
TCCTCGGCTTCCCAGGTCAGCCGCAAGCCCAAATCGAGATAGAAACGCTTGGCCCTCTCCATGTCCTGCACCCGCAGGGCGACATGGCCAAGGCGATGGTTGCAGGACATGGGGCTCAAGGCGACCAACCCATTGTGAGATGGCCGCTGTCTCAACCGTTGAGAAGCCAGCCTCAGCCCTGGCGCAGCCATTCGGCTGCATCACAGGCGTGATAGGTGAGGATCAAATCCGCACCAGCACGCTTGAAGCAGAGGAGGGTTTCAAGCACCACAGCCCGCTCGTCAATCCAACCCTTTTCAGCGGCCGCCTTGACCATGGCGTACTCACCACTGACGTTGTAGGCCGCGATCGGCAGCTCGCTCTCCTCACGGAGGCGGTGAATGATGTCGAGGTAAGCCAGACCGGGCTTGACCATCATGATGTCGGCCCCCTCTTGCTCATCGAGCTGGGCCTCGGTGATGGCCTCGCGGGCGTTGGCCGGATCCATCTGGTAGGTGGACTTGTCCTTCGGGATGGGCTTGCTGGCCACCGCACGAGGGGCGGAATCCAGTGCTTCACGGAAGGGGCCGTAGTACGCCGAGGCGTATTTCGCCGTATAGCTAATGATGCCGACGTGCTCGAAGCCTTCCTCATCGAGCGCTTCGCGGATGGCACCAACGCGGCCATCCATCATGTCGCTGGGGCCGATCAGATCCGCACCGGCACGGGCCTGCGCAACGGCCTGCTTGCACAGCAAGGCAACGGTTTCATCGTTGAGCACGACCCCTTCGCCACTGACGATTCCGTCATGGCCATCGCAGGAATAGGGGTCCAGGGCGACGTCCGTCATGATCGCCATCTCGGGGTGTACCTCCTTGAGGCGGCGGATCGCCCGGGGGATCAGGCCACCTTCGTTGAAGCACTCCGCACCGTCTTCGGTCTTCAGGCCATCGGCCACCTTCGGGAAGAGGACGACGCAACGGATCCCCAGGTCCCAGGCACGACCGACTTCTTGCACGAGTCCATCCAGGCTCCAGCGCTGACAGCCGGGCATCGCCCCGATGGGCTCGTTGCTGGCCCCCTCATGGACAAAGAGGGGATAGATGAAGTCCGCGGGACTCAGGGAGGTCTCCCGCACCATCGCCCGCAGGGCAGGGGAACGGCGCAGGCGGCGGGGACGGTAGGTGAGCTCCATCGGGGGCTGGCTCAGCGAACTCGAGACGGGTCGGATCCTACGGAGCCCTCACCTGCAGGTCAGGTTTCGTTCCCGCCAAACATGTCGTCGTAGCCCTGGTACGGGTCAAATTCCGACCAGCCAGGGCTGGCTTCATTGAAGAGGCCGTAACGGGCCGCCTCGTCATCCATCAGCGTGTTCCCCGTCGGCTGGGTGTTGCAGGTCACTCCCCCATCCGGCGTGGGCTGGCAATCGTCAAAGACCACACCCGCCCGGGCCAAAACAGGAACGCAACAGCAGCTCACAACGAGCAGAGCGCCTGAGAGGATGGGCGCCGCTTTCGCCCTGGCCGCGATGTACACCGACTGGACCGCCATTGCCCTGCTGCTGCTGACTGCAGCACCCCTGTTGGCCGTGGTCGCAACGACGGCTTTCTTCATCTGGCGGCAGAAGACGAAGCGCTGATCAACAGGATGGTGCCCTGACCCACGCATTGCAAGCAGGTGCGGTAGCCGGCCGTTTGCGTGCGCTGGATGCCGCTCCCTCCACACCTGGGACAAGGCTTTGCACCCTCATTGATGGCTGTGTTCCCCTGCTCCTCGGGCCTGGCCATGGGCCGCTCCTGGTGATGGCCTCACTTTGTTCACAGCCAGGGGGTTTGATCCCGAAGGGATTGTTAAGCCTTGCTCAACTGCTGCCGCAAGGTCCCGAGCTGGCACTGCTGCAACAGCTCCTGGGCGCTGAGACAGGACCCTTCCGGCACCAGCTCTAAGGAGGCGGCTAAGCGACCAATCGCCGCCTCAGGCAGAACGCCCTGCTCCCGCCAAACCGCAAGGCCCATGCCGCCATCGCGTTTGGACAGGCGCTGGCCCTGATCATCCATCCAGAGGGGCAGGTGCCAGTAACGCGGCGGCTCCACGCCCAGGTGCTGAAGGACCGCCACCTGTGGTCCCGTGGCCGGCCAGAGGTCCAAGCCGCGCACCACATCACAGATGCCAAGTGCCCACTCATCGACCGCGGTCGCCAGGTGATAGGCCAGGAAACCATCGGCCCGGCGCAGCACCACATCACCGACCTCCGTCGGTCCGTCGAGGCACCCCTCAGGCCCCAACTGCTCTGGCCAACGAAGGGGGCCCGGCTCCAGCTGCAGCCGCCAACTGGGCAGGCGCTGATCCTCCAGACCCCAACGGGGAGTGAGTGGCCGGCAAAAACCGGGATAGACCCCCGATCGGCCATGGGGGGCCGAGATGTCAGCCAACATCCGACGGCTGCAGCGGCAGGGATAGAGCTGGCCGCTACGCCGCAAGGCCGAGAGGACCGTGGCGTAGAGACCGCGGCGCTCGCTCTGGCGCAGCACCGGTCCATCCCAAAGCAAACCCAGCCAGCGCAGGTCCTCTCGAATGCTGGCCTCCGCCCCTGCTCGATTGCGGGGCGTATCGAGATCGTCAATCCGCAGCAACCACTCGCCGCCCTGCAGCCGGGTGATCAACCAGGAGAGCAAGGCCGTGCGGAGGTTGCCCAGATGCAGTGGACCCGTCGGGGACGGCGCATAGCGACCCCGGCGAGCCGTTTCCTTCAGATCGGCGACCTCGCGCCGTAACGCTCTGAGATGAGAGGGCAGCAAGGTAGACATCGATCAACCGCAAGGCCCGCAACACGCAAAAGGGCGACCCGAAGGTCGCCCTCTGCTCAACACCGTGAATGGGCGCGGCGTGATCAGCCCTGAACGCGATCCTTGAAGAGCTTGCCTGCGGTGAATGCAGGGACGCGCTTCGCGGGGATCTTGATCTTCTGGCCGGTCTTGGGGTTCAGGCCTTGACGGGCAGAGCGCTCGCGGGGCTCGAAGGAGCCGAAGCCAAGGATCGACACTTTCTTACCTTCGACAACCGAATCGATGATGGTGTCGATGGCCGCGTCGACCACCTGGGCCACGTCGGTCTTGGTCAACTCGGTGCGAGCAGCCACGAGATTGACGAGGTCAGCTTTGTTCATCGGAGTGGAAGCCTCTGGGCTCAGTAGCAGCAGGGCGGAGTGAGAAAACCCCGCCACCACTGGTTTCAGCGCGCCAATGGTATGGGGGTTGGCAAGGGGCGGCAACCTCAAAACCCCTTTTCCCATGCCGTTTTTGCCACATTTGCTGCCGAAATCGGCCCTTTCGCACTGTTTTGTGCCCCTACGAGCCGATCCCTAGACGGGCTCCTGGCCCTCTAAAGCAGCCCAGTCCAGGGCCTGCAACTGCTGTTGAACATCAGCGATCAAGGCCTCGCCCCGCAGGGCCCCCAAGCCAGCCCCACTCGCCAGAGCAACCGGCGTGGAGCGGGGCAACCAGTCCCCCAAGGCCTCCAGGCTGCGCAACCAACGGCTCCAATGGAACGAACGGCGCGTGCGCAGGGGACGGGCCTCACCCGACGCGACTGGACTGAGCAGCCGCCCGCAGAACAGCAGCGGCGCGCCATTGAATGCCCGATCAGCGAGCAGCACGGCACTGCCCGGGGTCGGGCCTGGGGTCCAGCGCAGGCTGTATCCCGGGGCGAGGGACTGCTCTGACGAGAAGGGCTCGAGTCCATCAACGGTCGGTAAGAGGTAGGCCTCCTGCTCCTGCAGGGAGACCGGCCACTGCAGCTCCTCTTGAAAGCGTCGGGTGCGGCCGTGGCCATCACGGCTGGTCAAGACCAGTCGACCCGGGCCGCGCTCCCGCAGAAAAGCCAGGTTGGCTTGATTCAGTCCTGGACAGTCGATCAGAAGACCCGCGCATCCCTCCCACTCCGGGGTTTCCAGCCACCAGGCCGAGCCCCCCAGCGTGTCGCGGTTGGGGGCAAACAGCCAGAGGTTCTCAAGCACCTGACGCGGCGGGCGCCCTTCCGGCAAGGGCTCTGCAAACACCGAACCGGATGCAGCCTGCTGGGGGCTCTCCTCACTCATGACGGGCCACAACCGCTCCACCACCTTTAGCTTGTGGTGGCAGCCCCCAGGATCCGTTGGCTTCGATCCACCTCGGACAGCCCTGGCCCCTTGGGGCGCAAGCGACGCCCAGGGGGGTGAACTTTTCCCTGGCCGCTCCCAGTGCCAGCCGGATTGAGCTGCTGCTGTTTCGCGATGGCAACGCCAGTGAACCCGAGCAAACGATTGAGCTGAGCAGCAGCCACCGCTCCGGCGACATCTGGCACGTGGAGGTCGAGGGCGTCGGCATCGGCTGCTGCTACGCCTACCGAGTCTTTGGCCCCCTGCAACCGGGGAACCACGGCTACAACCCGTCCAAGTTGCTCCTTGATCCCTGTGCCCGTGCAATCACAGGGTGGGATGTCTACAGCCGAATCGATGCCCTCGGCGGGATGCCGAATACGGCGAAGTGCCTCAAGGGGGTCGTCACCGAGCGGGATCGCTTTGATTTCCAAGCGGCGCCCAGACCTCGCCACAGCTGGCAGCGCACGCTGATTTACGAGCTGCACGTGGGGGGCTTCAGCCGCGGCCAGGGCAGCCCAGTCACCCCGGACGCCCAGGGGACCTACCTGGGGTTAATCGAACTCATTCCTTATCTCAAGGACCTCGGCATCACCACGGTCGAACTGCTGCCGGTGATGGCGTTCGACCCCCACGATGCACCCGAGGGACGCATGAACTACTGGGGCTACAGCCCCCTCAGCTGGCTGGCCCCCCATCACGGCTACCAGCAGGGAGACGATCCCCTACAGATCCGCCATCAGGTGAGGCAACTGGTGAGCGCCTGCCACCAGGCAGGCCTCGAGGTGCTGGTGGATGTGGTCTACAACCACACCTGCGAGGGCAACCAGGCCGGCCCAACCCTGAGCTGGCGCGGAATTGACGACCGCCTCTACTACCACCAGAACGCCAAAGGCGATTACCTCGACGTCAGCGGCTGCGGCAACTCCATTGCGGCTAACCGGCCCTTGGTGCGGCGCCTGATTCTTGAATCGATGCGCTGCTGGGCCCTGGAGCTGGGGGTCGACGGCTTCCGCTTCGACCTCGGCATCGCCCTCAGCCGCGGGGAAGAACTGGCTCCTCTCGACAAACCACCACTGTTTGAAGAGATCGAAGCCGACCCCGAGCTCTCCGATCTGAAGTTGGTCAGTGAGCCCTGGGACTGCGGCGGCCTCTATCGCCTGGCCGATTTCCCCGCCAAGCGCATTGGCAGCTGGAACGGCCGTTTCCGCGATGACGTGCGTCGCTTCTGGAAGGGAGATGACAAGAGCTGCTGGGCCATGGGCCAACGCCTGAGCAGCAGTCCCGATCTCTTCGGCGGCCAACCAGCCGTCCTGGGGCGCAGCATCACCTTCTTAACCGCCCATGACGGCTACACCCTGAACGACCTGGTCAGCTACGGCGGTAAGCACAACCTGGCCAATGGGGAGGACAACCGCGACGGGGATAACCACAACAACAATTGGAATCACGGCGCCGAGGGGCCCTGCAGCGACCCCGACATCCAATCCCTAAGGAATCGGCAACTGCGCAACCTGCTGGCGAGCCTGCTGCTCGCCCCCGGGGTTCCCATGTTGCTGATGGGGGACGAGGTGCGCCGCAGCCAGGGCGGCAACAACAACACCTGGTGCCAGAACAACATCCTCGGCTGGATGCATTGGGCACCGGACGCGGAGGACCTCGAGCTCAAACGGTTCCTGCAACGGCTGATTCAGATCCGCCACCAGTGGGCTGATTTGTTCAATCCCGAGGTGCCCCATGCCGAGGCCAAGTCCCCCCGCTTCGATCAGCCGGGACACCTCATTCGCCAATGGCACGGCCCCAAACTCGGACAGCCGGATTGGGCCAGCTGGTCCCACACCCTGGCCTGGAGTCTCAACGACCGTCAGCGGGGCCCCTTGATCTGGTGCGGGATGAACGCCTACTGCGAGGACCTGAGTTTCGAAGTGCCCAAGGCGAATCACGGCTGGCGCCAGGTGATCAACACCGCTGATGCTGATGCTGCACCCGCCGACCCCCAAGCCTGGAACGGTGCAACCCAGGCCATGAAGAGCCGCAGCCTGGTGCTGCTCGTGGAGCAGAGCTGCTTCTAGAGGGAAGCGGGCTGCGGGAATCGAACCCGCATCATCAGCTTGGAAGGCTGAGGTTTTACCACTAAACTAAGCCCGCAGCAGTACAAACGCACTAGGAGCGTTCGGTGCTGAACGCCAGCGGATCGGGTTTCGCGCTGACTAGAGCATTATGACCTGCGTTCGGGACTGCGTCCTTGGCCGCCACGCCTCAAGCCCCTAGCGATGCCGTCGATCTGCGGGGCAGACCACGTCAACGCTTGCTCTGGGCCTATGGCCTCGGGGACGTCGGCACGGGCATGGGCGCCTCCCTGATTGGCTTCTATTTACTGCGCTTCTACGTCGCCGCGGGTCTTCCCCCCTGGCTCGCCGGCCTGGCCTATGGGCTCGGACGGCTTTGGGATGCCGTCAATGACCCGATCGTCGGCTGGCTCAGCGACAAGACCGTCAACACCAAACTCGGCCCACGTCTCCCATGGATCCTCTGGAGCGCCGTTCCCCTGGGTGCCTCCATGGCACTGATGTGGTGGCTGCCCCCCTGGGACAACATCTGGACCAAGTTCTGGGTCTTTTTGGTGGTCTCCGTGGTCGCCAACAGCCTCTACACCTGCGTCAATCTCCCCTACACAGCCCTTGCGGCCGAACTCACCACCGACGTCGGACTGCGGACCCGGCTGAACACCTCCCGCTTCACCGGCTCGATCCTGGCCACGATCACCGCGGCCCTGCTGGCGGGGGTGCTGGTGAGCGATCTTCGCGATCCCTCCACCTATCTCCCGGTCGGCCTGGTCTCGGGCGTGATCATCAGCCTCTCGGGCCTGCTCTGCGGTTGGGGCCTGCTGCCGGCCGCCCGCAATTGCCAACGGCCTGAACCCACCCCCGGAACCACCCGCAAGTTGCTGCGGCGGGTGGCCCAGAACGGCCGCTTCCTAATGGTGCTGGCCCTCTATCTGCTGCTCTGGTGCTCCCTGCAGCTGATGCAGGCCGTCTCACTCTTCTTCCTTCCGGTCGTGCTCCAGGTGCCCGAGGGGCTGAGCAAATTGATCCTGTTGCCCTTCCTGCTCAGCTCCCTTGGGGGGCTCTGGCTCTGGAACAACGTCTCCCATCGAGCCGGACGCCTTCAGGCCCTGCGCCAGGGGGGGCTGCTCTGGATCATCGGCTGCCTTCTGGTGATGGTGCTCCAGCCCCTGAACAGCAGCCTGCCCCTGCTGGCCACCGGCAACCTGCTCAAGCTGGTCCTGCTGGTGGTCACCATCGTTTTGGCCGGCATCGGCGCCTCGACGGCCTATCTCATTCCCTGGTCGCTGCTGCCCGATGCCATCGACGCGGACCCGGAGAAGCCCGCCGGGCAGTACAGCGCCTGGATGGTCCTGGCCCAAAAGGTCTGCATCAGCGTCGTCATTGCCCTGTTGGGCATGGTCCTCAGCGCCAGCGGTTACGACGAAGCCCTCGCCAACACCGCCCAACCGGCCAGCGCCCTAGTGGCGATCCGGCTGTGCATGGGCATCATTCCCGCAGTGTTGGTGGTTCTTGGGCTAGTGGTGACGCGCCGCTGGCCCGAGAGGGGCCTGCATCTTCAAGCCAGCTAGCCACCCCATCGCATGCCTGCCCGCCGCCTTCCCGCCTGGCTTCGCCCCCGCTGGCTGACCCGCTTGGGGGAAAGCCTGCTGATTGGCGGTCAAGCCGTCTCGGCCCTGGCCAAGGGCCAGATCAACCCGAATGACCTCATCGCCGAATTGATGGAGGCGGGCCCCGGCAGCTTCCTGATCATCCTGATCACCGGCCTGGCGGCAGGCACGGTGTTCAACATCCAGGCCGCCTCGGAGCTGGTCAAGCAGGGCGCGGGGTCAACCGTGGGCGGGATCCTGGCCCTGGGACTGGCCCGTGAAATCGCACCGATCCTCACCGCCACCCTGGTGACCGGAAAGGTGGCCACGGCCTATGCCGCCCAACTGGGGACCATGAAGGTCACCGAACAGATCGACGCGATCACGATGCTGCGCACCGACCCGGTCCAGTACCTCGTCGTCCCGCGTCTGCTGGCCATGGTTGTCATGACCCCTGTCCAATGCCTCGCCTTCTTCGGGGTGGCGATCTGGTCGGGTCAAGTCAGCAGCGCCATCCTCTACAACATCCCGCCGGATGTCTTTTGGACCTCCGTGCGCGGCTGGATGCAGCCCTCGGACCTGCCGGCGATGCTGCTGAAGGCCGGTGTCTTCGGCCTTCAGATTGCCGTGATCGCTTGCGGCTGGGGCCTCACGACCCGGGGCGGCCCCAAGGAAGTCGGCACCAGCACCACTGGCGCCGTGGTGATGATCCTGGTGACCGTGTCCTTGATGGATCTGGTCCTGACCCAATTGCTCTTCGGTTCATGAGTCCTGCAACCGTGACTGGATCCGGTCCGAACCCTGATCAGGGCACGATCCTGGCCCCGCGGATCTGGGTGCCCCTGGGGGTCCTGCTGCTGGGCTTGGCCTGCCTGCTGCTCAACGTTTGGGCCGCCGCGCTGGTCAGCGTCTTTGGCCTGTTCCTGCTGGTCCAGAGCCAGATCCTGCGCCTGCAGTTCTGCGCTGAGGCCCTGATCGTCTGGCGGGGCGAGAGCGTCCTGCGCCGCTTCCCCTACAGCGAATGGCTCAATTGGACGGTGTTCTGGGGGCCATTCCCTGTGCTGTTCTATTTCCGTGAACAGCAGAGCATTCACTTCCTGCCCGTGTTGTTTGATGCCAACAGCCTGCGCGAGCAGCTCAACCACCACGTGAGCGCCCAGCCATGAGCGACGACGCCACCAATCCAACACAACCGGACGACTGGACGGCCCTAGCCACCAGCGAACTGCGGCAGCAGCGCGATGCCCTGCAGCAGGAGATCAGCGAGCTGAGCAGCCGCCGGGATCAACTGCAGCAGGAGATCCAAAGCAGCTTTGCCGGCCAATCCGACTCCATCGCCCGGCGGGTGAAGGGGTTCCAGGACTATCTGGTGGGAGCCCTCCAGGAACTGGCGGTCTCCGCCGAACAGATGGAGCTGGTGGTCCAGCCCCTGGTGGTCCAGCCCTCTCCCTTGGATCAAGCCGCCGCAGCCGAAGCCCAAGCCACAGCGGCGGCTGAGATCCCTGCTCCGGCACCGGCGGGGCTGTTCAGCAATGACGAAGCGCTGATTCGCGATCGCCTCGAGAGCTTCCAAGGCCAGGCCGACTTCTACGCCGATCCCTGGAAACTACGCCGGAGCCTGGAGCCCGGCGGCGCGGCCCTGTTGGAGGACTGGTTCCTGGCCCAAGGGGGCCGCGGAGCCCAACCCAGCTGCGGCAGCCGCAACCGCAATGCCCTGACCACCGCCGCCGCCATCTCGATCCTGGGCGAGCTCTACGGCGAGCGCTTCCAGACCTTGGTGCTGGCGGGGATGCCCGAGCGCCTCGGGGAATGGCGCCGGGGCCTGCAGGATTGCCTGGGCCTGAACCGCGAAGACTTTGGGCCGAGCAGCGGCATTGTTCTCTTCGAGCGCGCCGATGCCCTGATCGAACGGGCCGACCGCCTGGAGGAGCGCGGCGAACTCCCCTTCATCGTGGTGGACGCGGCCGAGCCGGCCGTCGAGGTGCCGATCTTGCAATTCCCGGTCTGGCTGGCCTTTGCAGGCAGCCCCACCGAGCTCGCCCTGGAGGATGACCTGCTGTGACCGACTTCGTGATCGCGCCTCTGCTCACCCTGGCTCTGGCCTACCTCTTGGGCTCGTTCCCCAGTGGCTACCTGGCGGGGCGTTGGCTCAAGGGAGTCGACATCCGCACCCTGGGATCCGGCTCCACCGGCGCCACCAACGTCCTGCGCCAAATCGGCAAGGGCCCCGCTTTGGTGGTGTTCCTGATCGATGTGCTGAAGGGCACCGCCGCGGTGCTCCTGGCCAAAGCCCTACTCCAGCCCGATGGCACCAACGCCCTGAGTGATTGGTGGGTGGTCGCCTCCGGTTTAGCGGCGTTGGCCGGCCACATCTGGCCCATCTGGCTGGGCTGGCGTGGGGGTAAGGCCGTTGCGACTGGATTGGGGATGCTGCTGGGCCTGGCCTGGCCCGTCGGCCTGGCCACCTTCGGGGTCTTCCTGACGGTGATCAGCGTCAGCCGCATCGTCTCCCTCTCGAGCGTGCTCGCCGCCCTGAGCCTGCCTCTGCTGATGCTGGCGCGCTTCGCCTCCCTGGGAGAGGCGATCCGTCCGGCCTACCTGAGCCTCTCGATCGTCGCCGCCGTGCTGGTGATCTGGAGGCACCGCAGCAACCTGAGCCGGATCGCTGCGGGCACCGAGCCCCGCCTGGGGGACAAGAAAAAAGAGGCCTAACCGAGCGCGCGGCTGCGCTCTGCGGCCGCCACGACAGCCTCAATCAAGGCGGACCTCAGACCTGAGCTCTCGAGGGCGCGGACGCCGGCAATGGTGGTGCCGCCCGGGCTGGTCACCATGTCCTTGAGCTGGGCGGGATGCAACTGCTGCTCATGCAACAGCGCGGCGGTCCCCGCCAAGGTGCGATGGGCCAGGTGCAGAGCTTGCGCCCGCGGCAGGCCGGAGGCCACCGCCCCATCCGCCATGGCTTCAGCCACCAAGGCCACAAACGCGGGTCCCGATGAGGTCAGCGCGAGGAAAGCATCGAGCTGCGTTTCAGGCAGCTCCAGCACCTCACCCACCTGGGCAAACAACTCCAACAGCCAATCCTTCTGCTCGACCTCAAGACCCTCGCCCCAGGCCAAGGCCGTCAGGCCAGCGCGCACCAAGCAGGGGGTATTGGGCACGGAGCGCACCACACGCCAGCCGGGGAAGAGGCGCTGCAAACGCTCGAGCTTCACTCCGGCCAACACAGAAATCAGCAGCGGCAATGCACCGGGAGCGGGGGCTGGAGCCGCGGCTGCCACGGCCTCCAGCTGCTGAGGCTTCACCGCCAGCATCACAACCGGAGCCGCCCAGGCTTCACGGCCATCGACGCTCACCGAAAGGCCCGCGTGCTCAGTCTGTAGACGCTGGGCCGAGGCCTGGGAGGCGACGACGGCGCGCACCGAAGCACGCTGCACCAGGCCGCTCTCCAGCCACGGAAATAGCAAAGCCTGGGCCATGCGGCCCAGGCCAATCACCCCGAAGGTCGAGGGGGAGGTGAGGCTCAACCGACGTTCGCGCCGTACTCACGACCCCAGGCGGGGGTGGGGGCGATGTCCTGCTGGGGCTCATCAACGCTCTCGCGGTGAGCCACGGTGGGGGCAGAGGCCTCTTCACTGCCGGCGCTGGTGACGGTGACGCAGCTCGGGGCGAACAGGAAGATGCTCTCGCCGACGCGCTCCTGGTGGCCGTCGATGGCGAAGGTGCCGCCGGCCACGAAGTCAACGGCGCGCTGAGCCTGATCGGGCTCCATCATCGTGAGGTTGAGGATCACGGTCTTGCGCTCACGCAGGGCCTGGATCGCGCGAGGCATCTCGTCGAAGCTGCGGGGCTCCATCAAGGTGACCTCAGCCGCCGAGGTGGAGATGCCAGGCATGCCAATCACATTGCTCCCAGCGAAGGGATCAACGGAATCGAAATCGCTGGTCAGAGCGAGTGCACCAGAGGGGGTCGAACCACTGGTTTCAGGCATGTCGCCCTGGTCGTAATCGAGATCGTCGTCCTCATAACCGTCGAGGTAATCGTCTCCGGAAACAACTGCACGCAGGCGGGAGAACAACGACACCGTGAAACCTCGGATTTGGCTTTCAACCTAGATAGCGTCCCATGTGAGCGGTGACAAGGGTTTCAGCGGATCATTGTTGGCTTTCATGCCGGTTTCAAAGCTTCGGACCAAAGAGGGCTGAACCCACCCGGACCCAGGTGCTCCCAGCGGCGGCCGCCTCGGGCCAATCACCGCTCATTCCCATCGACAATTCGGCCAGACCCAGGCGCTTGGCCAGAGCCGAACACTCCGCAAATAACGCCTCCCGCTCTGCCCCCTCCACCTCCAGGGGAGCCATGGTCATCAGACCGACAATCCGCAGGTGCGGCAGCTGCTGGAGCCGCGGCCATTCCCGCTCCAATTCCTCAACGGAGAGGCCCCCTTTGTTGGGATCGGGGCGCAGCTTGACCTGAAGAAAGATGGAGGGCAGCAGCCCTTCCTCTCCTGCAATCCGCGAGATCCGCTCGGCCAGGCTCAAGGAGTCCACGGAGTGAATCACGCTGAATTGCTTCAGCACCGGCCGCACCTTGTTGGCCTGCAGACGGCCGATGAAGTGCCAATCCAGGTCAACGCAATCGGTCAGTTCCTGCTGCTTCGCCGTGGCCTCCTGCAGGCGGCTTTCACCAAAGCTGCGTTGCCCGGCTTGCGCCAACGCACGAATGCTGCTGGCGGGGTGACCCTTGCTCACCGCAAGCAAGCGGGTGTGGGAGGGCAACTGTGCAGACAAGGCTGCAAGACGATCTGCAGCAGGGGAAGTGCCCAACAGTTAGAGGCCCAACGGCTAGATGAAGGTCTTGTCGAACAATTGTCGCCAGCTGGCATGCACCTCGGGACCTTCTCGGCGGGCGCGATTGAGATTTTGCTCGGCCAGATGGCGGGCATCCATCAAGGGGATGACCTCAAATTCGACGCTGCGGCCCTGCACCATGACCAGAAAAAACATCCTCTGGGCGTAGAGGGTGGCGTAGACCTCCCGGCCATCGCCCGTCTCGGCGACGCGATAGAGCAAGCCAAAGGTGGGGTGATTGAGATAGCGCTCGTTGCTCACACGCCAAGGTCGGCCAACCGTCTATCAAAGCGCACCGAAGCGCCAGCGCAGCACCAGAACGGCAAGCAAGCCCATCCAGCCGAAGGCCTGAAGCACGGGGGCCCGAAGCCTGGAGCGCAGGAGTTGTGAGGGGGCCATCCACTGACCGCCCCGGGCCAACAGGGCCTCCGCCCCCTGCTCCGCCCTCAACAAAACGTTGGCCAGCAACCGCTCCCCCAAGGCCAGGACCAGGCCCACTGACGCCTGAAAGCCCAAGCGCCGCAGGTTGACCGAACGGGTGGCGAGGGAGCGCAGGAGGTTCTGGAACTCCTCTTGAACCAGCGGCAGAAAACGCAGAGCCAGCAGCAAGGTGAAGCCCAGCCGCTCCACGGGAACCCCCAGGCGACCCAGGGGAGCGATGCACCAACTCAGGCCCCAGACCAACTCCTCCGGTGGGGTGGTCAGCAGCAGCAGGTTGGCGCTGTGAATCACCGTGAACAGGAGCGTGGCGCTGTTGATCCCCAACTCCGCCGAGCGGCGGGTCACCACCAACGGACCCAGCGGCAGGGGGCCCAGTTGCACCGGACCCAGCCGCAGCAACTCCCAACGCAGGCCCTGCTGATCGGAGCCCAACTCCAATTCCTGGGGAGGACGATTCAAGGAGGCAGGCGCCAGGGATCCCGTCGGCAGGGTCGTCGCCAGGGCTCCCACCAACACCGAGAGGACCAGAAGCAAGGGAAGGGTGCGGCGCCAGAGGCGCCAGGGCAGCCCACTGCAGGCGGTGAACAGCAGCAACAGACCCACCAGGGCCAGCCGCCACCAGGGTCCAGCCAGGATCGGGGTCAGAAGAAACGCCACCGTCCAGGCCAGCTTCAGGCGGGCATCGAGAAGCCGCAGCCAGCTGCTGGTTCCATCGACGTACTGGCCGATGGGGATCTGCCGCAACCAATCCATCAGGGCTGAAGCCGGCTCAGGCCCTCAGCGTCCCCTGGCCTGCTGCCGCGCCAGATCCCGCTCCGCATCGCGCTGCTGCTTGCCGCGCCAGAACAACTTGAGCGGCGACCCCTCAAAGCCCAGACCCTCACGGATTTGCCGTTCGACGTAGCGACGGTAGGTGTCCCCAAACAACTTCGGGTCGTTGACGAACAGGGTGAAGCTTGGGGGGCGGACGGCCACCTGGGTGCCGTAGTAAATCCGGCCCTGACGTCCGCCGCGACTGGTGGGCGGAGAGCGCCAACTGACCGCTTCTCTGAGCACCTCATTGACGACCGAGGTGCTGACGCGGCGGCGATGCTGCTCCACAGCAACGGCCGCGATCGCAAAGATGCTTTCCACCCGCTGACCGGTCAGCGCCGAGGTGAAGAGCATCGGAGCCCAGTCCAGGAAATAGAGCTTGGCCCGCAGCTCTTTTTCCATGGCCGGCATGGTGTGGCTGTCTTTTTCGATGGCGTCCCACTTGTTGACCACGACCACGCAGGCCCGCCCCTCTTCTTCAATGCGGCCCGCGAGGCGTTGATCCTGCTCGGTGACGCCATCGAGGGCATCGATCACCAGCACGCAGACATCGGAGCGCTCGATCGCCTTGAAGCTGCGGTTGATGCCGAAATACTCCGGCCCGTAATTCACCGAACGGCGGCGGCGAATACCGGCGGTATCCAGCAATTTCCAGGGCTTCCCTTCCCGCTCGATCGAGGTGTCGATCGTGTCGCGGGTGGTGCCGCGAATCGGACTGACAATGGCCCGCTTCTCGCCGCAGACCGCGTTCAGCAGGCTGGACTTGCCGACATTGGGACGGCCCACGATGGCCATCTGGATGGGCTCCTCCCCCTCCAACTCCTCGGCGGCAGGCAGGTGGTCCACCATCCGATCGAGCAGATCGCCGGTCCCAGCGCCGTGAATGGCGGAGATCGGAAAGGGCTCACCGAGTCCCAGGCTCCAGAACTCGGCGGCCATGGCGAGGCCCGCCTCAGGGGACTCGCATTTGTTGACCGCCAGAAGCACCGGAACGTTGTGCCCCCGCAGCCACTCGGCGATGGACTCATCTGCAGCCGTCAGCCCCTGCTGGCCATCGGCGATCACCACCGCAACTGAGGCCTCGGAGAGGGCGAGGTTCGCCTGCTCACGAATTTCCGGCAGGAATTCGCTGTCGTCGTCGAAGACCAGACCACCGGTGTCGACCACCTTGAAATGGCGATCCCGCCAATAGCCCTGCTGATAGGTGCGATCGCGGGTCACACCGGGTTCGTCGTGAACGATGGCCTCGCGACTACGGCAGAGGCGGTTCACAAGGGTGGATTTGCCCACGTTGGGGCGGCCAATAATGGCAACGACGGGCAACGCCAAAGAGTTATCGCAACAACTGCCGTAATCCGACCCTACAGGCCGGCAGAAGCGAAAATCTTTCCGCCAGTCTCAAAGCGAGACCAGGCGAGTCTCGCTAGAGGAAGGGTGTTCTGTCCCCCGCCCGACGGCGGTCTCCCGCGATGGTGGAACTGATTGCCTCGATCGTGGTCGATCTCTCCGACCAGAAGCTCTACGTCTACAACCAACAACAAGAGCTCGTTCGCACGGTGCTGGTGAGCACTGGCAAAGGCTCCACTCCCACACCGATGGGTGTGGGCCAGGTCTACGACAAGTACCAGAGCGTGACCATGCGCGGCCGGGGCTATGTCGCGCCCAACGTGCCCTGGGCGATGTGCATCACCCAGAACGGAATGATCTGCATGCACGGAGCCCCCTGGCAGGAGCAGGCCAATGAGGCCTTTGGCGTGCCCCGCAGCCACGGCTGCATTCGGATCCCCAGCCCCCATGCCCGCTGGCTGTTTGAGAACACACCCAAGGGAACACCCGTCAGCATCCAGGCCTGAGCCATGCGGGGAGGGCCTTCAAGCCAGATCCTGCAGCTCCTGAGCCTGGAGCTGTTGATCGTGGGCCTGTGGGTCCTGGCCCTCCCTGCCCATCAGGCCCCCGCGAGCCCGGGGATCAGCCAATCGGCAGGTCGCCTGGATGCCCCTGGACCGGATCAGCGGGTTGCTCCAACAAAGGAGGCATCGGACCGCTAGCGGGCAGGGGTTCGCCCCGCTCCGCCAGGTGGGCCAGCAGCCAGTTCACGGCGGTGGCCCGGCGGGTGCGGCGGGGATAGAGGCCGCCAATCCGGTAGCCGCCAAAGCCCAGCTGCTCCTTGAGCAGCTGCTTGTAGGGCTTGGGAACCGACCGGGTCAGGGCCACGCTGGCTGGACGCTCGGCAATGAACTGGGGCTCGATTGGAAAGGACTCCCGCCAGCTGGCCTCCGTCGCCGGGCCGGCGCTCCAAACCCCCTCGCCGTTCTGCTCGTATCCCAGGCGCGGCCAGATCAACTCACACACAAAACGATCGTTGGTGCGGTCCTCCAGCACCGCTTCCAGCAGCGCCCTGCTGAGGGGGTAGGGAATGGGCATCGACCTGGAGTCCGAGAATCGGATCACCATGATCACGCCCGCCACCACCACCGAAGCGATTCAGCTGTCCGGCCAGGGCACACCGCGCCTGCTGCGCTGCCGCGCCCTGCAGTCGCCCTTGGCGGGTGTGAGCGATCGCATCTTCCGCGGGCTGGTGCGGCGCTGGGCGCCCGATGCCCTGCTGTTCACCGAGATGGTCAACGCCACGAGCCTGGAGCTGGGCCATGGCCTGCGAAAGGTCGAGGAGCTGGCCCTCGAGCAGGGGCCCATCGGCGTTCAGCTGTTTGATCACCGGCCCCAGTCGATGGCCGATGCGGCCCGCAGGGCGGAGGCCGCCGGGGCCTTCCTGATCGACATCAACATGGGCTGCCCGGTCAAAAAGATCGCCAAAAAAGGGGGCGGCAGCGGCCTGATCCGCGAACCCGATCTGGCCAGCCGCATCGTGGAGACGGTCTCTGCGGCCGTCTCGATCCCAGTCACCGTGAAGACCCGGCTGGGCTGGTGCGGCAGTGACCTCGACCCGGTGGCCTGGTGCCGTCAACTGGAGAGCGCTGGGGCCCAGCTGCTCACCCTCCATGGCCGCACCCGGGAACAGGGCTTCAAAGGAAGCGCCGATTGGCAAGCCATCGCCGCTGTCAAACACGCCCTGGCGATCCCTGTGATTGCCAACGGCGACATCAACTCCGCCGCCGATGCCCTGCGCTGCCTGGAGCAAACCGGCGCCGATGGGGTGATGGTGGGGCGGGGAAGCATGGGGGCCCCCTGGCTCGTCGGCCAAATCGATGCGGCCCTCAGCGGCCGGCCGATCCCAGAGGCCCCCTCAGCGCTTGAGCGGGTGCTGCTCGCCAAGGAACAACTCCAGGCCCTGGTGGCCGCCAAGGGCGACCACGGGCTACTGATCGCCCGCAAACACATGGGCTGGACCTGCAATGGCTTCACGGGCGCTCCGCAACTGCGGCACGCCCTGATGCGGGCGCCAACGCCCGCCGAAGCCATCGCGCTGCTGGATCAAACCGCCGCGGCCCTCGGCAGCTAGTAAGCGCCGATCTGCAGCAGGTCCCGGGTGCCGCTGACCCCCTGCACGGCAAACAACAGGAGGATCAGCACATTGGCGCTGATGTGCAGCTGCCGCAGCCGAGGGTTGCGCTTGATCTCCGGCCGCGCCGAGAGCGTGAACAGCATCAGACCGCTCAGCAGAACGCCCGCCCAGTAGTGGGAGCTCCAGAACCCGGCGCCGAATGGATTGTCGGAGAGACGCCAGATCTCAGCCTGACTACCCAGGCCCAGGACTCCGGCCCAGCAGAGCAGCGCAAAACTCGCCCGCCAGATCGCCCGGTGCACCCGCAGCAGAGCCGCCAGGGCCACCAGGGTCCCGGCCGACACCAGCAGCAGGAGCCCGTAGCGGCCGGCGCCGCCGCTGAAGTCCGCACCGGCCTCCAGATAGGCCTTGCTGAACGAATAGACGATGGCAATCAGCACCGCCACGACCACCCCAACCGTCAGCCAAAGGCCATGGTCGGCGTGCTCCTGCGGCACCGGTTCGGGCTGCTTGGTGATGCCCAGGCGCTTCTCGCGCACCAGCAGGCCCAGACGAACCGTCGCCCCCATCAGGGGATAGACGAACAGGATCACCAGCACCGGGTGGAGCAGGGCAAACCAGTCAATGGCGCTCATGGCAACAGCTCCTCTAGGGCAGAACCTTGGGCCAACCCTGACGGATCAGCAACAGTGAAAAGTAGGGCTGCTCGTCCGCCGGGATCGAATCGGCCGGGGCCAAGAGCTGATCGGGCCAGCCCACCCGCTGGGCAAACAGGCTGCCGCCGAGCAGACCGCGACGCTCCAGGAGCGGTTGCACCCAGCGCCAGCGGCGGCCCAATTTGAGCAGGGCCAACACCACCTCTTGATGGCGCGCCCAATCCAAGAGAGCCTCCAGGGCCTCTGGATCCTCAGGCGTGGGGCGAATCATCAGACCCTCCTGCTGCAGGGCCAGGGGCCAGGGGAAGCCTTGGGCCGAAGCCGCCGCCGCAGCCGCCGCCGCCGCTGTGATCCCTGGGATCACAGCCACAGGCACCCCTGGATGGCGATCGGCCAAGGCCAGCAGGGCATAGGAGCAGCTGGCATAGAGCGAGGCATCCCCCTCGCACAGCAACACCACCGCCTGGCCCTGCTCCACGGCCAGCGCCAGGGCATCGGCGGCCTCTCGCCAGGCCTGTTGGCGCGGCTCCGCCTCCGCCACCATCGGGAACAGCAAGGGCAGCCGCCGTTGCGCAGCCGAGATCCAGGGCGCCGCGATCTGGGCCGCCATGCCCTCGGCGTCGGGTCTTGCCACGGGATAGGCCACCACGGCCGCCGAGGCGATGGCCTGGATCGCCGCCACTGTTAGTAACTGGGGATCACCCGGACCCACACCCACCAGGGTGACCCCAGGCTTGGCCGCCGTGGCAGCGTCTGCCAAGACGCGCAGGATCGCGCTGGAGGACATCGAAGGGGGCTCAACCGGCCCCTTTCTAGGGTGATGGGATTCAGCGGGCTGGGCGATGAGCGACCTGCAGGTCTTCGGCGAGGCCGAGCAACAAGCCAAGCTGACGACGAACGATCCGGCGGTCATTGCCGCTGAACTCGCTGAGCGGGGCATCGGCTTCGAGCGCTGGCCGGCCCGTGAGGCGCTCCCGGCGGGTGCGGGTCCCGAGGACGTGCTCAAGGCCTATGCCCGGGAGATCCAAGCGGTCCAAGCCCGGGGCAGCTACCCGACGGTCGATGCGATTCGGATGACCCCGGACCATCCCGAGCGCGCCGCCCTGCGCCAGAAGTTCCTCGCCGAACACACCCACGCCGAAGACGAGGTGCGTTTCTTTGTCGAAGGGCGAGGGCTCTTCTGCCTGCACATCGGCGAGGAGGTGCTGCAGGTGCTCTGCGAAGCCGATGACTGGATCAGCGTGCCCGCCGGCACCAAGCACTGGTTCGATATGGGGGCAGAGCCCTGCTTCTGCGCCATTCGCTTCTTTGACAACCCCGAGGGCTGGGTGGCGCAGTTCAGCGGCGACCCCATCGCCGATCGCTTCCCCCGTCTGAACTAAGCCGCCAAGGCGACATCCTCAAAAACCGCCGAAAGAGCCACAGCACGCTGTTGCAGCCCTTCGATCAACTCCGCCACTGCGGGCTGATCGATCAGGTCACGGCGCACCACCAGGGTGTCCCCGGAGCTGTGCCGCATGTCCCAATCCAAACGGACGTTGCCGGGCTGGAGGCTGTCGGAGAAGGAGGTGCCGTAGAGCATCGTCACCCCATCGGCGCTGCGGCCCTCCCAGCTGGCGGGGTCGTAGCGCTGAATCCGAACGGTGTCGCTCCAGAGCCCCTGGGCCTTGAGCTTGGCCTCGGTCTTGGGGAACCAACCCGAAGGAAGAGCCAGGCTGGGGAAGCGCGCGAGATCACCCGAGGAAATCTGCCGCTCGCGGGCCAAGGGGTGATCTGGGGCCGACGTCAGATAAACGGGAAAGTGCAGCAGGTCCACGCTGAAGAACAGCGGGTCATCGGGATCTGGCATATCCGGTTGATAACTGCCAATCCAGGCATCAATCACCCGTTCCTCCAGCAAGGCCAGCGGGCGGGTCTTCCCGGGAAGATCGAAATTGCCGCTGATCCAACCCTGGGGCAAGCCCGGCGCGAACCATGGGCCTGAGCTGAAGGCCGCATCCAGCCGCAGGGGCATCAGCCCCCGCAAGCGGGCCAGTTGGTGCACCCGGCGTTCGGCCTGCAGCAACTCCAGTTCACCCAGCAGGCCCTTGTGCGGAGCGCTGCGATCGAGCTTCAGGTTGAGGGTTTTCAGCGCCCCCCGCAGCTGGCGCGACACCGAGGTTTGGTGCAGATTTAGCCGCCGGGCAGCCTCGTCCTCACGCTCGAGCCAGAGATAAAGATCCAGCGCGGCGAGCTGTTCGAGGGAAAGCACAACAGCCCGAGCCGCTATGGGATTTCAGCAGACCCAGCGCTGCCTCCAGTCGACAGCTGCCGCAGTCTTTGTGGAATTTCACGCCTGCTGGATGCCCACCGAGTGCATCCGAACCAACTCCGGACGCTCCAAGCTGCCGCTG
>NZ_JAFMNJ010000060.1:0-4607 GCF_017859255.1 Vulcanococcus sp. DEBay_Sum29NL08_54 | reverse complement strand
TTTGATCCTCACCTATCACGCCTGTGATGCAGCCGAATGGCTGCGC
Source organism: Vulcanococcus sp. DEBay_Sum29NL08_54 (assembly GCF_017859255.1). Classification (NCBI taxonomy): domain Bacteria; kingdom Bacillati; phylum Cyanobacteriota; class Cyanophyceae; order Synechococcales; family Synechococcaceae; genus Vulcanococcus; species Vulcanococcus sp. DEBay_Sum29NL08_54. The sequence goes on along the minus strand of NZ_JAFMNJ010000060.1, from coordinate 4,561 downwards.
CAGGGCTGAAGCCGGCTCTGACGGCAAGCACTCCGGGGCAACCCCCCTAGCGTTAGCCCGTCCAACGCGGGCTGCATGAGTGGGGCTGCGCGGGTTACGCCACCTTTTGCTCGTCGTTGCCGTCGGCTTCCCGGTCGGGGTCGTCGCGCGCGAGAAGGAGATTCCTCCGGCGCTCCTCCCTTTGGTCAAGAGTTTTGAGGCGTACGCCCGGGATCTTGATCGTCTCGATGGGGTCCTCAAGGTCGCCTCACCGGAGACCCCTGCGGCTGAACCGACTGCTGAGTTGCTGGAACGGCTCAGGCCTCCCAAGCCGGGAGACTTGCCAGCCAAAACTGAGGCCGTTGCCGTCGCACAACGGCTGCGCCTGGACCTGCAGCAGGTGATCGCCGTTGCGGTACAAAACGACCCGGTCCTGCAGCAGCAGGTTGCCGAAGTCCAGGAACAGCAGGGCTGGTTGAAATCGGTTCGCGGCCGTCTGTACCCGATCCTGGGCCTGAACCTCGGCGGGAGTTACACCCAGCAGAAGGTGGGCAATGTCGCTTGGCAGGGGAACGAGAGCCTGTATGGCGTCGACTCCGCCTTCTACGTCCCGACGGGTGGTTGGGAACGGGCCCAGACGAACGTCGGAGAAGGATTTGCCCTGCTGCGCCTCGATTACGAGCTCTTGAGCTTTGAGCGCAATGCGGCTCTCGCGGAGGTCAAGGCGGAACTCGACGCCTCTGAGCAGCGGTACGGCAACCGCCTTCGTCAGTTGCAGCTCAACGTCAGTGAGGCCTACTACCAGCTTCAACTGGCTGACCAGTTGCGCAGGATCCGTCAGGTGGTCGTCGACAACGACACCGTGATCTACGACCAGGTCGTGGCGATGAAGATCGCGGGCCTCGTGCCGCGGGTTGATCTCTTACGGGCTGAGGCGATGCTCCAGCAAAGCCGCTTTCGCCTTGAGCAGGCCGATGCCCTGCGATTAAGCCAGCAACGGCGGCTGAGCAACTTGGTCAATGCCCCCTTCCAGATCACGCTCGAGGCAAGCGAGGCCGTTCGCCTGCAGCCGCCCTGGCCCCTGGATCTTCAGCAGACCATCGTCCGCGGCTTCCAGGACAACCCCCAGCTCGAAGCGTTGCAATCGGCGCGTACAGCCTTGCTGCGTCAGGCGGATCGCCGGGCCGCTGAATTGCTGCCGCGGTTGGGGTTGTTTGCGACGGGCGGCTATCTGGCTGCCCAAACCACCGCCCCTTTGGTGGATCTGCAGGGGTGCTGCAAAGGGCCGGCCTATATCCCTGGACTCAATGGCGAGAGTGGGGAATGGGCCGCTGGGGTCATGCTCAATTGGCGTCTCTTTGATGCCGGGATCACCTCGGGGGCGGTTGCTGCCAGCCGAGCGGCGGCGGAGCGGACCTTGCAGGCGGAGGCCACAGAGCGCAATGCGATTCGGCAACGCCTTGAAACCGCCTACTACGACCATCGCGCGGCCCTCAGTCAGATCATTGCGTCGAACGCCTCGTTCCGGGCAGCGCGGGAGGCCTACCGCGATAGTCGCGCCCGTTTTGAGTTTGGCCTGGCGGATTACACCGACCTGGCGGACACGATTCGATCGCTGACGACGGCGATGGAGCAGCAGGCCGAAGCGATGACCTTGGCGAATGTCAGCTATGCCCAGCTGCTGCGGGAGTTGTTGCCGGTTCCCACCACACTCGATGCACCGGTGAGCTTGCCCATCACTTTGTCGGCGGCGCAGGATTGATCAAGGTGTTCACCGTCGCGTGGGAGGTCGCTCCCGCACGCAAGGGATGACGACTGTTTTGCTCCATCAGGATTCGCACCGGGAAGCGTTGCGGCACCTTCACCCAGTTCCCTGTGGCGTTTTGGGGCGGCAGCAGGGAGTAGTAGGCACCACTCCCTGAGCTGATGTTGATGACCTTGCCTTTGAAGGTCACACCGGGGTACATGTCGAGCCGGACCTTGGCGGGCATCCCATCACGGATGCGGTGGATCTGGGTCTCCAGATAGTTGGCGTCCACCCACCAGTGGTTGTTGTCGACGAGGGTGAACATCGCCTGGCCAGGTTTCACATATTGACCAACACGAATGGAGAAGTTGTTGCTGACATACCCGTCCATCGGTGCGTAGTAGCGGGTGTAGTTCAAGTTGACCTTGGCGTTGCCCAGCGCCGCTTTGAGCGCACGGATGTTGGCCTCCTGCTCGCCGATCTGTTTCTCCAGTCGGCTGATGTCGAGGTTGGCCCCTTTCACCCTGGCGCGCGCTTCGAGTTTCGCGGCTTGAAATTCCTGCTCCTTCTCGAGCGAGACCACCTGTTGCTGCTGGAGGTAGGCGTAGCGCTGTTGGTTCAGGTCGATCAGCCATTGACGGGCCTCTTGATCCTTCAAGGCCTGCTTGGCCTGCAGGCGCTGTTGCTCAAGGGCTTCTTTCTGGGCGATGGCCGCATCGAGTTGATGCTGTTGCTGATCGACACTCAGTTGAAAGGGGAGCGGGACGATCTCATAGAGCAGCTGCCCCTCTTTCACGAAGGCATTGGGCTCGGTATTGACGGTCTTGATGTAGCCCTCGACATACGGTGAGACGGTCACCGTGTAGGCGTGGACGTAGGCGTCGTCGGTGTAGGGAAAGAAGTGGCCGTGGATGAAGTACGAGGCGAGGCTGGTGGCGACCAGTCCGATGGCTCCACCGGCGATTAGGCGGGTGCGCTGTTTCTTGCGGGCGGCCTCTTCAGGGCTGAGGGCCTTGGTCTCCCCTGCGGGTTGTGCCGCTGATGCGCTCACGCCCGGCTCGCCTGACTATTGCCGGAGGCTAGGGCTGTTCTTTCGTTTTGGCTGGTGCCGTGCGGTGAAGCTGGGGCAGCACGCAGAGCACCAGCAGGACGAGCCCCACCAGGGTGGCGATGTTGATGAAGTTGACCACTTCGGCCTGTTGGGCGATGGCTTTGTTGAGCAGCTCAAGGGAGCCTTGGGACCAGAGGTTGCCGCTGATGCCCATGGGATGCCCGCTCAAGGGTTCTTGGAAGGTCTCCAGCCCCCAGTTGGACCCGTAGCTCTGCTCACGAAACCGTTCCCAGCTGCCCTGGGTGCTCACGGTTCGGATAGCGGAACTCACTCCCCCAGAGAGGGCCTTGGAGATGTTCGTGCAGAAGAACAGCACGGAGCTGGCGCTGGTCATCAGTTCCGCCGGCATCGTCGAGAACGACATCTGAATCTCGAGGCAATTGATCAGGGCGAAGCAGACCCCCACCAGGATCAATTGCAGGGTGACGTTGCTGTTGCTCTGCTGGGCTGAGGTGTAAGCCATCCAGAGCGCGGTCAAGGCAAAGGTGAAGATCGCAGCAGAACAGAGTTTCTTTTTGGCGGGGATGGTGGCGGCAATGAGATGGGGGCTGGCCCCCGGCGTGACCATCAGGCCCGTCAGGATCGCCGCTGCGACAAAGGGAAGAAAGGACCAGGCGTAGTTCTCAATGGTGTTGTTGACCACCACCATCAAGAAGCGCGGGACGATCGCAAAGACCATGAACAGAAAGAACATCACGGAGCTCAGGTTCACCGCGCTCACGCAGTAATTGACGTCCTGAAAAATCTTGAGGTTGATCAGTTTGGGGACAGTGGCCACACGCCAGCCAAAGAGCCCAAGCAACAGCAGTGAGCTCCAAAGCATCACCACATAGATCCCGCTGCTGAACCACTCCCGTTGGTTCCCGACCACCAGCGAGAGGCTCAGGAGTCCGAAGCCACCGGCCATCAGCCCATAGCCCAGCCAGTCGATCTCGGCTTTCGGGTCCCCCGGGGTCGCGGGCATTAATCGCAGGATCACGGCGACTGCTGCCAGGGCCGCCAGGCCCAGGCCGGCGTAGAGCGTCCGCCAACTGAGGTACCAGGTGACGAAGGCGGAGAGGGGAATGCCGATGGTGGAGCCCGTGACCAAGGCCAGGGCCACCAATCCCTTGCCCATGGGCGTGTACTTCTCCCCCAGCTGACCGCCCAGGTAGCCCCCCGCTGCCGCCGGGATCACCCCGGCTCCGAGTCCCTGCAGCACGCGCATCGCGATGAACAGCTGCGGATCGGTCGCAACGGAGCTGAGCAGGCAGGCGATGCCGAAGACCCCTGGACCCACCGTGGCGATGGCCTTGGCCCCGACCCGCTCTTTCAGGCTGCCCAACAGGGGCATGATCAGGGCGGCTGGCACCAGGAAGGCCACCTGAAACCACACCTCCAGATAGGGCGTCCCACCCACATCGCCGCTGACATATTCATGGGCGGGCACACCGATGGAGTCGGTGGAGAAAAACACCAGCTCCAGCGCCAGAAAGCAGATCGCCACCACCCCGCGATTGGTGACCCAGAGGCTGCTGGGTGGACTGCTCAAGGGGGACGATCGGTGCTCGCCCAGTGTTGCCACGCCAGCCGGGGCCTGCACGACCGAGAATGGACCCAATGCCAACGGATGCCATGGCCGTCTCCCATCGCCTTGGCCATGTCGCCCTGCGGGTGCAGGACATGGAGCGGGCCAAGCGTTTCTATCTCGATTTGGGCTTGCGGCTGACCTGGGAAGCCGAGGA
>NZ_JAFMNJ010000059.1:0-4766 GCF_017859255.1 Vulcanococcus sp. DEBay_Sum29NL08_54 | reverse complement strand
GGAGGATCGCCTCGGCGTTCTGGCGCTGGGGCTTGATCGAGCTCATCACGCGGCCGTTGAGGGCGGCGTAGATGGTGGGTACCGGTGCACCCATCTGCAGCGCACTCACCACGGTCCAAAGGCCAGTGCCCTTTTGGCCCGCCTGATCGACGATCTTCTCCACAAGGTCGCTGCCATCGGCGGGGTCCTTGGTCCGCAGGCAGATCTCGGTGATTTCAACGAGATAGGACGCCAACTCCTCTGTGCTGTTCCAGTGGCCAAAGATGTCGGCCATCTGTGTGCCGCTGAGGCCCCCAACCCGCTTGAGCAGGTCGTAGGCCTCGGCAAGGATCTGCTCGATGCCGTACTCAATGCCGTTGTGGACGGTCTTGACGAAGTGGCCGGAGCCCCCGGGACCGATGTAGGTGACGCAGGGTCCGTCTTCCACCTGGGCCGCCATCTTGCAGACCAGGCTCTCAATCGCGTCGTAGGAGGCCTTGGTGCCGCCGGGCATCATGCTCGGCCCTTCGAGGGCTCCTTTGGCACCGCCTGAGACCCCCATCCCGATAAAGCCAAAACTCTTGCTCTCGAGCTCAGCCACACGACGTTCGGTGTCGTGGTACTCCGAGTTGCCACCATCGATCAGCAGATCGCCTGCTTCGAGGTAGGGCGAAATGTCTTTGATCACCGCATCCACCGCAGGACCGGCCTTGACCATCATCAGGATCCGGCGCGGATGCTGAAGCTTGCTGACAAAGTCCTCCAGGCTCGTGGAGCCAACGATGTTCTTGCCGGCGCCCATCCCAGAGAGGAACTCCTCTGTCTTGGCATAGGTGCGGTTGTAGACCACGCTGGAGAAGCCATTGCGCTCAGCGTTGAGCACCAGGTTCTCGCCCATCACACCGAGACCGATCAAGCCGAAATGGGCCTTGTCCATGGAGCTTTGAAGATGGATCCAATGTCACCAGTGTGGCGGCGTCTTTCAGCGGCGTGAACCGTTGTTGGCGAACACTGAAACAGGTTGAGTTGCCAACAAAAAAAAAACCTCTCTGCAAAGGCAGAGAGGGTTTGGTACTCAATCGTCTTGGGCGATCAAATGACGGTGTTGTCGGGGATGCTCGCGTTCTTGACCACGACGACGATGCCGTTACGGATGTAGAAGCCCAGTTCAGGACGATCGGCTTCTTCGACGTTGTCCTTGTTGACGATGGTGACGTTGTCTCCGATGCGAGCGTTCTTGTCGAGGATCGCGCGCTTAACCGTTGTGCCGCGACCGACGCCGACAGGAGTTCCGCCGCGGTGACGCAGAGCATTGCGTTCGGCGGATGACTCAAAAAAGTCGTTGCCCATCACCAGGGTGTCCTGAAGAACAGCGTCTTCTTCAACGCGGCTGCGAACACCCAGGACGCAGTGGTGGATGCTGCAGGCCTTGAGGATTGAACCCTCACCAATGATCGATTGGGTCACCTGGGAGTCCAGCAACTTGCTGGGGGGCAGGTAACGGGGACGCGTGTAGATCGGGAAGGACTCCTCGTAGAACGAGAAGGCCGGGTTGGGCTGATCGGTCAGGGCCAGGTTGGCCTCATAGAAGGCACCGATCGTTCCGATGTCTTCCCAATAGTCATCGAAGAGGTAGCTCTGGATGTGGTCACCCCGCTCCAAGGAGGCAGGGATCAGCTCCTTGCCAAAGTCCGTGGCGCTGGGGTTCTTCGCCAGCAAATCGAACAGGGTCTCGCGGCTGAAGACGTAGATCCCCATCGATGCGAGATAGGGGCGCTTCTCGGCTTCCTCTGGGGAGAGCCCCAGACGGGAGGTGTCGACCCACATCTCCTTCAGGGCATCACCCTTGGGCTTCTCGCGGAACTCGCGAATCTTTCCTTTCTCGTCGGTGTGCATCAAGCCGAAGGCTTCGGCCTGCGGGGCATCCACCGGCAGGGCACCGATGCTGATGTCGGCGCCGGTGGCGATGTGGTGGTTGACGAACTCGCTGTAGTCCATCCGGTAGAGCTGGTCACCGGAGAGGATCAGGTAGTGGTCCACATCCCATTCCTGGAAGAGCCACTGGTACTTGCGAACAGCATCCGCTGTTCCCTCGAACCAGCTGGGGCTCTCAGGGGTCTGCTGGGCCGCCAGTACCTCGACAAAGCCCTGACCAAAGCCAGAGGAGAGGTTGTAGCTCTGGGTGAGGTGACGGTTGAGGGAAGCGCTGTTGAACTGCGTCAACACGTACATCTTGTTGATGTCGGAGTTGATGCAGTTACTGATGGGGATATCAATCAGTCGATACTTGCCAGCCAGGGGCACGGCGGGCTTGGCCCGCATCTTGGTCAGAGGGTAAAGGCGGGTCCCTGCACCGCCGCCCAGAATGATCGCCAGAACGCGCTTCATCGCTTCCCTCTACGCCAAAAGCACGGCGACGTTAAGCGATTACTGAGGCCGCTCCACGGCTTTTGGGGCACATTGGCGGCAATTCGTACGGCTTTTCCCAGAACAGCCGTGATCCCTTAAAAACCGGGTGGGGTGCTTAGCCCTGGAGGTCCTCCAATTCGAACAGCTCCTGGATGACCTTCATCGCCTGGTGCCGCTGCTGACGGGGCTGGGGAGCCCTCAGTTTCGTGACGGGACCATGGAGGATTTTGTTGATGATCCCTTTGCTCAGGGCCTCGACAACCTTGCGCTCGCGGGCGGAGAGGTCAGGACCCATCCGACTCAGTGCCTTCTGGAGCTCCTGCTCGCGGATCTCCTCGAGTTGGGTGCGCAGCCTGTTGGCCACGGGGACCGCCTCTAGACCATCCCACCACTCGATGAACTGTTGCCCCTCCTGATGAAGCATGCCCTCTGCTTCAGCGGCAATCTCACGGCGCGCCTCCTGGTTGCGGGCAACCACCTCTTGGAGGTCGTCCACGTCATAGGCAGCGATGCCGCTGAGCTCGGAGACATCCGCTGAGATGTTCCGTGGCACGCCGATGTCCACCAACATCAAGGAGGAGCGTCGGTTCAATTGCCCCAAACGCTCTGCCGTAATGATCGGGTCATCGGCACCCGTGCTGGTGAACACAAGGGAACAGGTGCTCAGGCAGTGATTGAGATCGCTGAGCGGCCGGCATTGCACCGGCAGAGCGGGGAAGTCCGCCGCCATCTCCTCGGCACGGGAGACGGTTCGGTTGAGCAGGACAACACCCCTGGCTCCCTTGGCCTGAAGGTGCTGGAGAAGCAGTCGGGCCATCCGACCGGCGCCAACCACCGCAATTTGTTCCTGATCGAGGGGAACGAGATCGTCAATCCCACGGGCTTGTCCAACCTTCAGTTGGGCCAGCTCAACGGCTGCAGAGCTGATCGAAACGGCACCGGTCCCCAGGTTGGTCTCCGAACGCACCCGCTTACCAGTGCTGACGGCTTGGTTGAGCAGGCGGTTCAGGATTGGGCCGATCGAGCGATGCTCTTGGCCCAGGCGGTACATCTTTTTGACCTGGGACAGGATCTGGCCTTCCCCCAAGACCAAAGAATCCAAGCCAGCCGCGACACGCATCAGGTGCCCGATGGCCTCCTCGTGGTGGTAGGCAAAGAGGTGGGGCATGAGCTCAGAGAGCTCAAGGCCGGAATGCTGACTGAGAAAACTGCCGACGGCTGAAACCCCCTGCTCAGGGTTGCGAAGCAGGGTGTAGATCTCGAGCCGATTGCAGGTGCTGAGAATCGAGGCCTCAAGAACCTGTTCGTCCGCCCGCAGGCGCTGGAGGGAGTCCTCCATGCTCTGCTCAGCAATGCTGAGACGTTCCCGGATCTCAACCGGGGCCGTTCGGTGACTGAGTCCGACGACGGCGATGTGCATGAAGGTGGATCCGGGGGTGCGCAACAGGGACGGCTAAAAGAAAGCCGGGCCTCCCAGAGGAGACCCGGCTCGAGCTGATCGGGCGATCAGCGCAGAGCGATGCTCTGGGCTCCGTCCTTGATGTGGACCGTGGTGGTGAAACGGGCGGTGTTGTCCAGGGTGCTGATCACCAGGGAGCTGGTGCGGGTGCAGTCCTTCTCGAACTTCACGCCGTCGAAGAGCAGACCATCGGTGATGCCGGTGGCAGCGAACACCACGTTCTCGCCGCAGGCCAGTTCGTTGGCTTCGTAGACGCGGTCGGGATCGGTGATACCCATCTCGGCCAGGCGGGCCAGGTTGCCTTCCTTGGTCAGGCCTTCCCACTCGGAGGTCTGAGCGACGGCGGGGTCGTACACCAGTTGTCCCTGGAAGTGACCGCCCAGGGCGCGCAGGGCGGCTGCGGAAATCACACCCTCAGGAGCAGCGCCAATACCCATCAGACAGTGGGTACCGGTGCCTGCGAAACCACAGGCGATGGCAGCCTGCACGTCGCCATCAGAGATGGGCTGGACGCGGGCGCCGGTGGCGCGGATCTCCTTGATCAGGTCCTTGTGACGAGCGCGGTCCATCACCACGATGACCAGCTCTTCAGCGGGAAGGCCCAGGCACTCGCTCAGGATCTTGATGTTCTCGGTGGCCGACTTGTTGATGTCGACCTTGCCCTTTGCTGCCGGGGGTGCAGCCAGCTTCTTCATGTAGAAGTCGGGGGCATTGAAGAGACCGCCGCGGTCAGAGGCAGCCAAAACGGCCATCGAGCCACGCTGGCTGTTGGCACAGAGGTTGGTGCCTTCGCAGGGGTCCACAGCGAAGTCCACGCCAGGGCCGGTGCCGCTGCCGACTTCCTCACCGATGTACAGCATGGGGGCTTCGTCGCGCTCGCCCTCGCCGATCACGATGCGGCCCTGCATCTGGATCTTGT
>NZ_JAFMNJ010000058.1:0-4818 GCF_017859255.1 Vulcanococcus sp. DEBay_Sum29NL08_54 | reverse complement strand
CTGGAGCGCCTCGATGGCCTGGGACAAAGCCGGTGAGGACCACACCGGCGAAAGCGTGATCGGCCTGATCCCAACCGACGAGCGCGGCCGCTCTGGACTGCTGTTGCGGGATCTGGGCTACGCGGAAAAAGCCCCCGCCAGCTCTCTGTTCTCGATGGATGAGCGGGACGGCCTGCTGCTGAGCACGGAGTACGAAACGATGAACGTCTGGGAGCGGTTTGCCTTCGCCGGCCCCAACGTCCGCGTGCGCAGCAGCACGGTCGAGGGGCTCTCCAACAACGCCTCGTTCTGCATCGAAACCCGCTGCGAGGTCAGCGGCAGTGAGCAACCCAGCGCCAAGCCCCAAAGCGCCGAAAGCACCAGTGCGGAGCCGGCCTTGTCGCTGCTGGGCTGGTGAAACGAATCGGTGTGGAACGTTACGGACTGTGAGCCCTGAAAGGGACGGCGGAGTTGAGCCCGGAACACACTTCTACGATCGTCCCCGACGGATGCCGAAGTTCGAGTGGCCCTTCCTCTTCTGAAGTACGCGCCCACCACGCAGAACTCGCGTGTTGACGCCCTGCGTGTGGGCTCGGATGAGGATCCGAAAGCCGTATCCATGGACAAGGCCATGGACCGCGAAGACCAGAACTTCGTGATCGAAGCGGCTTACCGCCAAATCTTCTTCCACGCCTTCAAGGTGGACCGTGACCTCACCCTGGAAAGCCAGGTGCGGAACGGCCAGATCACGGTGCGCGATTTCATCCGCTCGCTGTGCCTCTCGGACACCTTCAACCGCAGCTTCTACACGCTGAACAGCAACTACAAGGTGGCTCGCCACCTCGTGGAAAAGCTGCTGGGTCGCCAAACCCACGGCAAGGCTGAAGAGATCGCCTGGTCCGCTGTGCTGATGACCCGCGGCGTCAAGGGCATGGTTGACGACATCCTCGACAGTGAGGAGTACCTGAACGCCTTCGGTTACGACACCGTTCCCTACCACCGCAACCGCGTGGTCGGCAGCCGTGACCTGGGCGAGACCCCCTTCAACATCACCAGCCCCCGTTACGACGCCTACTACCGCGGCATCCTCGGGTTCCCCCAAATCGTTTACACCGGCACCGCCCGCAAGCTGCCCGAGCGCTCCCTGCAGCGCCGCGGTGGTTTCCCTCAGGACTACATGCCCTGGGTGCGCACCCTGCCTGCCCTGCGCGGTGCCAACGCCAGCGGCAGTGCCGATATCGATTACCTCTCGAAAGTCCCCTACCGCAGCCTCGGCCGCTGATCCACGGGCCAGGACTTCTCAAGCGGCGGTTCATCCGCCGCTTTTTTTGTGTTTCCACACCGGAGGCAGTCACGGGATCCTGACCACGACTGCCGATTGCACAAGGGATCGGGGAAAGTAAGTCCATTGATCCCGAAAGGAATCGGAAGCGCTGTGACCCAAGCCCTGACCTCATTGGCCCGCATGACCTTGCGCCAGCTGCGCCAGGTGGCCAGTGAACTGGGCGTGACGCTCTACAGCCGCAAAACCAAGGCTGAACTGGTTGATGCCATCGGCGAGCGCCAGGCCGACATCAGCAGCGTCGAGCAAGAACACAGCCCTCCGCCCAAAACCATTGACAGCACGCGCGTCGTCTTTCTGCCGCGTGATCCCCAGTGGGCCTATGTCTTCTGGGAAATCTCTGAAAGCGATCGCCAGCAGGCCTTCAAGGATGGAGCCAGCCAGCTCTGCCTGCGGGTCGCCGATGTCACCGGGGTGAGCGATGGAGGCGTGCACCCGCACACCCTGCAGGAAGTGCCCGTCGATAGCCACGCCACCGAGTGGTACCTCCCCGTGCCGCTGAGTGATCGCGACTACCGGGTTGAACTTGGCTACCGCGTCAACGCTGGTGGCTGGATCTCCCTGGCCTATTCATCGATCGCGCGGGTGCCTGCGCTCCACCCCAGCGAACAAATCCTCGATCAGTTCGTTCCCTTCTCCCTCGAGGCCCCTCTCGGCCAGGTGGATGCCGCTGGGATCGCCAGCCAACCCGCCACCACTCCAGACAGCGGTCTGCACGAGCGGCTCTACCAAACCGCCACCAGCTTTGGACGGACGATGGGACGGGGCTCGGAGGCCTTCCATGAACTCGAGGGCGCCAGTGGCTCAGGCCTCAACGCCTCCGGCGCCGGCCTCTGGGCCAGCGGCCGCAATGAATCCGGCAGTGGCGTGGTCGGTCAACGCAAGCGCGCCTTCTGGTTGGTCGCCGATGCCGAGCTGATCGTCTACGGGGCCACCGATCCCTCAGCCCGCCTGAGCATTGGAGGGGAGGAGGTTCCCCTCTCCAGCGACGGCACCTTCCGGGTTCAAGTCCCCTTCCGCGATGGCGAGCAGGTCTATGCCATCGAGGCGATTGCGGCCGATGGCGAGCAGAAGCGCAACATCACCTTGAATTTCGATCGCAGCACACCCGAGGACAACAGCAACCCCAGCGACCAAGCTGTGGCCGAGTGGTTCTGAGCACAGGTCCGCAATGAAAGCCGTCGTTGCCTTCACCCCGCTGGCGGGAGCCGTGCTGTTCCCCATCGCCGTTCCCCTGCTGATGGTCAAGGTGGGTATTGGCGCCGGGGTCCTGGCGGCGGTGCTGATCAGCAGCCTCTGGTTTGGCTCGATGCTGCTGACCTCTGAGATGCCCGAGCACGGCTGAGGCAGACGGGGAACACTCGCTCCAGATTCCTCTAGAGACCTTGATGCTGCAGCGGCCCGCTTTCAGCAGCCTGCTGACCCTGGCCTGCCTGCTGCAGGGCTGCGGTAGTGCCGGGCAGCTGATCGGCGCCGAGCGGGCGCCAGAGCTGGAGCAGCACCCGCAGATCAGGGCAGCCTTCAACCAACGGGAGGACCGCGGCTACATCAGCCCGATCAGCCGCCAGTGGCGAGCGGGTGAGGACCTCGAGGCGCTGCTGATCGAAGCGATCCGCTCTGCGGAGTCCGAGATTCTGGTGGCCGTTCAGGAGCTCTCCCTCCCGGCCATCGCCCAGGCCCTAGTCGAGCAACACCGGCGGGGCATCCCGGTGAAGGTGGTCCTGGAGAACCTCTACAGCCAACCCTGGAGCAGCCAGCACGAAGCCGAGCTCAGCCCCCATCAGCGGCAACGCCACCGGCAGCTGCGCGCCTTAGCCGACCAAAACGGCGACGGGCAACTCTCGGAGAGCGAGCGGCAGCAGGGCGATGCCGTGGGCATCCTGCAGCGCGCGGGCGTCCCCCTGCTGGATGACACCGCCGATGGCAGCAAGGGCAGCGGCCTGATGCACAGCAAGTACCTGGTGGTCGATGGGCAGACCGTGGTGACGGGGTCGGCCAACTTCACCGCCTCAGGCCTCCATGGGGACCCGGGCGCGCCCCGAACCCGCGGGAACGCCAACCACCTGCTGCAGATCGAGAGCCCAGCGTTGGCCGCACTCTTCCGCGAGGACTTTGAGCGGATGTGGGGAGACGGGCCCGGCGGGCAACCCGATAGCCGCTTTGGCCTGGGCAAAGGTCAGCACGCGCCTCAGCGCATCCGTGTGGGAAGCAGCGAGGTGGAGGTGCTGTTTGCGCCCCATCGCCGCAGTGATCCCAACAACGGGCTGGCCTTGATCGCTTCCGTCCTCGCGGAGGCACGGGAGCGCATCGATCTAGCCCTGTTTGTCTTCTCCGCGCAGTCACTCACCGACCAACTGGCCGAGCGACTGGCGCAGCAGGTGCGGCTGCGGCTTGTGGCGGATCCAGGCTTTGCCAGCCGTCCCTTTTCTGAAGTCCTCGATCTCCTGGGGGTCGCCATGGCTGATCGCGACTGCAAGATCGAGAAAAACAATCAACCGCTCGAGCGGGCAGCCGAAGGCGTCGGCACACCGCAGTTGGCCCGCGGCGACAAACTGCACCACAAGTTCGCTGTCATCGACGGCAAGACCGTCATCACAGGCAGCTTCAACTGGAGCCCCTCTGCCGCCCATCAAAACGACGAGGTGCTGCTGGTGATCCGCTCCCCGCAGGTCGCTGCCCACTTCACCCGTGAAATGGATCGTCTCTGGCGCACTGCCGATCTAGGCATCACCGAACGACTGCGGCGCAAACTCGAACGCAACCGCCAGCGCTGCGGCAGTGGGGTTGAGCGGGATTAGGCCGGAAGGATCTCGAGGTCGGGGTAGGCCGAACGCATCGACTCCAGGCGCGAGCGCAAGTGCTCGAGCAACGCCAGAAAGCGCGGATGATTCGCGAAGCGACGCGGCACCACGACGCTGTCGCCAACCGTCAGTGGAATCTCAATCGGCAAAATCACCTTTTCTGTGGGATACAGGCTGATCGAAAAGGCACTGGCGTAGGCCACTGTGACTTCATCCGCGGTTCGGCCTTCCCAGGCCTCATAGGAGTAGCGGCGGACCGACGAGGGGGAGTTCCACAATCCCAATCCCTCCAAAACAGCCTGACACTTCGGGAAAGCTCCATCGGGCAAGGCCAAGCAGGGAAATTGACGGACATCCTCCAGGGTGATGGCTTGACCCAAGTGGGTCAGGGGGTGACCGGGGGAGACCACCAAATGGGTCGGCAAACGATCGAGATGAACGACAGCGAAAGCATCGTCATCGTCAGCTGGCACATCAGGAAAGCCAGCAATCCAAACATCCACAACACCACGCCTTAAGAGGCTTAAAGGAGTGGCGACATCAAGACAATCAAAGGCACCACAGAGCCACCCCTTGGGGGGTGCATCGAGCAATAACGGGCCGGAATAATATTGCGCCTCGATCCGCAGCGGCAGGTCCCGTTTCCAGCGGCAATCTTGGTGAACTTGCCGCTCTAAATCGAGCAGCGTGCAATCC
>NZ_JAFMNJ010000028.1:0-23094 GCF_017859255.1 Vulcanococcus sp. DEBay_Sum29NL08_54 | reverse complement strand
TCGCCCCTTTTGTCCGCTGCTTCAATTGATGTTTCTTTGACTAGTGGCACATCAACCGCTTTCTCTGTCTCCAACATCGTCTACGAAGGCGACTACGATTTCTCCTTTGATGTCTACTACGACAATGGAATAGCACCCTCGTTGGTTTCTTCTGTTTATTTGGATGCGGACGGGCCTGATTCAATCGAGGTCTATTCGTTGCCTACTGAGAAGGTTCTGGTTGACGTTGACTCTTTGACGCCTGCTGCTGGCGGTCCCCAGCCTGTTTATGAGTATATCGATATCAACTCCGCGGGCCTGGATTTGGTCGTTACTGGTAGTGGTGATGTTAACAACAGTTCCAATGGCTGGGCTGTTGGAGGGAATCAAAACATTAATCCTGGAGAGTCTATTGTCTTTAGCTATTTCTCGGACTATGGACTTGTTGATCCGCCTACGTCAGAGTTTGTCACTGACTTCGAGTTTCAAACCTCTAAGTATACCGGCGGTATTTCCTCGACCAGGCTTGCCGTTGAGGTGTTCTATTCTGATGGATCTGTAGGCTTCTGGATTGTTTCTGGCCTTCTTGAGGGTGCCACAATCACTATTGGCGATACCGGTCTTGTTGCCATCAACCCTGATCCGGGTGACCCACCTCCCGTGATCGTGACAGGCGCAGGCCACACAGTGACTGACTACTCCCTCCTCTATAGAGAAGTGGATATTCAATACATCGGTCAAAAGGGCGGGCTCAATCTGACTAATGCAGCATTTAACTCTTATGAGCAGAATGCCGATGGTCTCTCCTTCGCTGTCAATATCGTGCCTATCGACTCTGATGGTGACACTGCTACAGAGACCCTAACGGTTGTCCTGGAAGGCACCGATGGTACGTCCGACGAGCTGGACGTCTCCGTTGGCCCTGTTGTTCTTGACCTCAACCGAGATTCGACGGTTGAGTATCTGCATCTTGAGTCCAGCGCTGAACCTTACTCCTTAGGCATCTTCCAGTTAGCTGCTTGGCTTACCCCAGCAGACGGCCTTCTCGTTTACGACTACAACGCAGATGGCTTAATCGCAGAGCCCAAGGAATTTGTCTTCACGATGTGGGGTGATGATCCTGCTGTCCTGAGTGATATGCAGGCTCTTGCCGCTTACTTCGACAGCACTGGTGACGGCTTCTTGGATGCCAGTGATGATGCCTGGGAGTATTTCGGTGTTTGGCAGGACCTGAACATCGACGGTATTCAGCAAGAGGGCGAGTTCTACGGCCTTGATCACTGGGGCATCGAATCCATTGCCCTGGAGTACGACGCCGATAGCGCTTCCTATGCAGCCGCCGATGGCGACGTTCAGGTTTATGGCCAGATGACTGTGACCTATGACGACGGCACCACAGGCCTGGCGGAGGACGTGGCCTTTGCTGTCGCTTCTGTTGATCGGGCCGAAATTGTGGTGGAGCCCATCGCGGTTGACTCGTCCGCGGTCAGCTCCGTCGAGGATTTGGTGAGCAGCTACCTCGAGAGTATGCACAGCGCCGGCGACCTCGACGGCAATGGGGACCTCTCGCAATCGGAATTTGCCAGTGGCCTTGACCTTGCGGTCAACGACTACCTCAACGCCAATGCTCTTTCCGCTGATGAGTACGGCGCGATCGAGCAGGAGGTCTTCAACTTGCTCGCTGAGCAGATCAACGATCTCGATCCCGATTCGCCTGTCGACATCCAGATTGATGATCAGGGCAATGCCGATGCTGCTGACCTGATCGCCGCCCTCGATCTGACCTTTGACGAACTCATGCCTCCTGATATGGCAGAGCCCTTCGATCCTGTTCCAGTTGCCAGTGAGTACGGCTGATTCCCGTTTATCTCGCCGCCAAATTCAGTTGCTTGACTTCCAGGCTGATTAAGAAGCGCTCGTGATATGGGGTTTCAAACCACCGTTCGAGTTCTTCATCGGTCAAACACAGTGTGGTCTGGGCTTCGATGCGAAGTAAGTCAGCCTGCGTCAGCTTGATCCCCAGCTTTCTTGCCATCTCGCAGATCGCTGCAGGGTTCTGGCACTGCTTCACCTCTTTTTGGAGCAGCGGATCATCCTTGAGGATGAATTTCAAACTCATGACGCCTGCAGAGCTCAAATTCGTTCCCCTATCCTTTCCACCCAACGTATTCACAAAAAAGGCTGGTGGAGGCCACCAGCCTTTGAGAGATCCGTTTGACGTTTGGATTACTCGGTGACGCCTTCGATGCGGTCCTCGATCTGCTGGTAGATCTCCTGGAGTTGCTCGATGTTCTCGTCGGAGGTCTCCCAGTAACCCCGGCCATTGACCTCCAGCAGGGTTCCGACGATGCGGCGGAAGCTGTGGGGGTTGAGATCCATCAGACGCTTGCGCATCTCCGGATCGTTGATGAAGGTCTCGTTGGCTTCCTCGTAGACGAAGTTGTCAACGGAACCACTGGTGGCACTCCAGCCCAGGGTGAAGTTGAGGCGCTTGGCCACCTCGCGCACGCCCTCGTAGCCGGAGTCGAGCATGCCCTCGTACCACTTGGGATTGAGCAGCTTCGTGCGCGAATCCAGGCGGATCGTCTCGCTCAAGGAGCGGACCTGGGCATTGGCGGTGGTGGTGTCGGCGATGTAGCTCGAGGGAGCCTTGCCGTCGTCCCGCAGGCCTTGGATCAGCTTGGTGGGGTCACTATCGAAGTAGTGGCTGACATCGGTCAGGGAGATCTCCGCTGAATCCAGATTCTGGAAGGTGACATCGGCGGTCTTCATGACCGACTCGAACACCTCACGCTTCTGGTTCATCTCGCCGGGGTTATCGGCGTTGAAGGCGAAGGTCTTACGGGAGAGGTACATCTCCTGCAGCTCGTTCTCCTCTTCCCAGGTGCTGTTCTCCACCGCCAGGTTGACGTTGGAGCTGTAGCTGCCGCTGGCGTTCGAGAACACCCGGGTGGCCGCATCCCGCAGGGAGATGCCTTCTTTTTCCGCTTGCTCCTGGGCGTGCTTGCGCACGAAGTTCATCTCCAGGGGCTCATCGGCCTCGGCGGCCATCTTCACGCCCTGGTCGATCAAGGCCATTTGGTTGATGAACAGGTCGCGGAAGACGCCACTGCAGTTCACCACCACATCGACGCGGGGACGGCCCAGGTCTTCCAGCGGAATCAGCTCCAGCTTGTTCACCCGGCCCAGGGAATCGGGCACAGGACGGGCACCAATGAACCAAAGGATCTGGGCCAGGGACTCGCCGTAGGTCTTGATGTTGTCGGTGCCCCAGAGCACGCAGGCGATCGTTTCGGGCCAGGTGCCCTGCTCTTCCTTCTGGCGCTCGATCAGGCGATCCACCACCACCTTGGCTGCCGCGACGGCTGCCCGGGTGGGAATGGCCTGGGGGTCGAGGGCGTGCAGGTTCTTGCCGCTGGGCAGCACATTGGGGTTGCGGATCGGATCGCCGCCGGGTCCTGGCAGGACGTACTCGCCGTCGAGGGCCTTCAGCAGGCTCTCCATTTCAAGGTCGGCGCAGACCTGCTCGAGGCAGAACTGCAGGTACTTGAACAGGGTCTCGAGTTCGGCCTGGTCCACGTCGGGGAATCCGGCGCTGCGGCAGGCACTCAGCCAAGGGCTGGGGAGCTTGAAGCCGAATTGCTCCAGCAGGTTGAAGAACCAGTCGAAGTTGCGGCGCAGGGTGACTCGCCCGTCGCTGCCGGTCACGGCCTTGACCATGGCGCCGATGGCGGCACGGGAGGTCTCGGTGATGACGCGGTTGAGCTCCACATCGGCGAGCACACCGTCGTCGTTGCCCTGGTAGACCTCGGCGATCGTGCGGCCCTTGCTCTCGGCCAGCAGGCCAGGCAGGGAGCGAATGCCCTCTTCCTCGCGCTCCAGTGCAGCGATGTTCACCAAGGTGGCGATCGCCTCTTCGGCGGTGGGGGGCTTGCCGATGGTGTGCAGACCGCAGGGCAGCAGACGGCTCTCGATCTCCATCAGCTGGCGGTAGACCGCGCCAACCACGCCATCGCGTCCGTCGAGGTCCAGCTCAGAGGCATCGACCTCGGGCAGCTCGACGTCCTTGTCGAGGTTGCACTGACGGGCGGTCTCGACAACGGCGTTGACGATTTGGATACCCCGGGAGCTTTCGCGCAGCTGCTGGTAGGAGCCCACCAGCTCACCCAGCTCCTTGAGGCCCTTGTAGAGGCCGGCGTTCTCCGCAGGGGGGGTCAGGTAGGAGATGGTCTCGGCGTAGCCGCGCCGTTTGGCGATGGTGGCTTCCGAGGGGTTGTTGGCGGCGTAGTAGTAGAGGTTCGGCAGGGCGCCGATCAGCGAGTCGGGGTAACAGGTCTCGCTCATGCCCATCTGCTTACCGGGCATGAACTCCAGGGAGCCGTGGGTGCCGAAGTGCAGGACGGCGTCGGCGCCCCAGACCTTCTCGAGATAGGTGTAGTAAGCGGCAAAGCCGTGGTGGGGGCTGGCGCTACGGGAGTAGAGCAGCCGCATCGGATCACCCTCGTAGCCAAAGGTGGGCTGAACGCCGACAAAGACGTTGCCGAAGTGGCGACCAAAGATCAGCAGGTTGGTGCCGTCGCTGTTGAGGTTGCCGGGGGGCTTGCCCCAGTTCTCCTCCAGCCGTTCGGAATAGGGGGTGAGGCGCTCGTACTCCTCGACGCTCATGCGGTGGGCGATGGCCAGCTCCGGTGCACCCTCGAGGGCCTCGGGGTCCTGGAGCACCGCTTCCATCAACTCCTTGGAGGTGCGGGGCAGGCCACTGACGTCGTAGCCCTTCGCGCGCATCTCCTCCATCACGCGGTGGATGGAGCCGAAGACATCGAGGTAGGCCGCCGTACCGACGTTGCCCTTGTCGGGGGGGAAGCTGAAGACGGTGATCGCCAGCTTCTTCTCAGGGCGCGGCTTGACCCGCAGGGAAGCCCAACGGATGGCCCGCTCAGCGATGGCATCCACCCGGTCCTGCAGGGTGTGGGCCTTGCCGGTGGCGTCGTCGCGGCCGGAGAGCACGATCGGCTCGATCGCGCCATCGAGTTCGGGGATGGCGATCTGCAGGGCCACCTGAACCGGGTGCAGACCCAGGTCGCTCTCTTCCCACTCCTGGGTGGTTTGGAACACCAAAGGCAGCGCCACCATGTAGGGGCGATTGAGCTTCTTGAGCACCTCAATGGCCTTGGGGTGGTCCTGACGGGCCGGGCCGCCCACCAGGGCGAAACCAGTCAGGGAGACCACGCCGTCCACCAGGGGCTGGTCGGGGTTCAGCGGGTCATAGAAGAAGGCGTTGACCGGTTTGGTGAAGTCCAGGCCGCCGCAGAAGACGGGGATGACCGTCGCGCCGCGGTACTCCATCTCCTGGATGACCGCCACGTAGTGGGCTTCATCACCGGTGACGATGTGGCTGCGTTGCAGCACCAGGCCAATGACCGGGCCCTTGCGCGCTTTCTCGCTCAGGTCCTGGCGGCTGGCATTCCAGTTGAGGTACTCCTTGAGGTCCTCGAACATCGAGGGGGCCAGGGGGTGCCAGATCCCCAGATCGGGGAAGACCTCGGGGTCGGCCACCTGGATCTCGGGGCGGTTGTCGCTGCTGCGGGGGAAGACGTACTTGTCCGCCAGCATCAACAGGAAGTTCCGGAGATTGTCCGGGGTTCCGCCCAGCCAGTACTGGAAGCTGAGCATGAAGGAGCGGGCGTCCTGGGCCTTCTCCACCGGCAGGTACTTCAACACCGTCGGGAGGGTGTTGAGCAGCTTCAACATCGCGTCCTGGAAGCCAGCGCCGCCGGCCTCCTTGCGCTTTTTCATGAAGCCGGCGATGGCCGACTTGCTCTGGCCAAGCTGGGCCATGGAGAAGCTGCCCAGCTTGTTCAGGCGCATCACCTCCGGCATGGAGGGGAAGACCACAGCCGCCTTGAGGCGGTCGCGGTGCGGTGCGACGGCATCGACGACCTTCTGGGCCAGATCCTCAATGAAGATCAGCGAGGCGATGAAAACGTCGGCTTCAGCGATGTCCGCGCAGAAGTCCGCATAGTTCTGGGGATCGCGCAGCTCTTCAATCAAGTAGCCGCTGAGATCAACCGCCAGGGGACCGTTCTGGTCGTTCAGGGAGGTGGCGGCCTGGGTCAGCGCGTTTTGGTACTGCGGCTCCAGCACCACGTAGACGGCCTTCATCACGGCACGGCCGTTCACCTCCGCAGGGCTGACGCGGCGGGAGGCGGAGCGGACCTGCGTGAACATTCGCGCTGATTGAGCAATGTGAAGAAGCCTACGAAGGAGTGCGCTGTCTGCGCGAGGGTTCTTCCCTCCTGTAACAGGAGTTTCGGGGGGTTCTCTGGACTCTGCGACTCGTGTTAAGGGGCGACATAGGCTCGGGCGATTGTCTTGCGCTCCCCCATGACCCAGGCTGCCGCCAGCAAGCCCATCTCCGTTGTGGTGGCCGGCGCCTTGGGCCGGATGGGAGCGGAGGTGATCAAGACCGTCGTGGCGGCGCCCGACTGCCAATTGGTGGGTGCGGTGGACACCACCCCAGGCAAGGAAGGGGCCGATGTGGGTCTGGAGCTCGGCCTCGGTGAACTGGAGGTCGCGATCACCTCTGATTTCGAAGGAACCCTCTGCCAAGCCAGTCAGGCCGTCCGCAATGACGGGCCGGGTCAGGGGGCGGTTTTGGTGGATTTCACGCACCCTTCGGTGGTTTACGAGCACACCCGTGCCGCCATCGCCTACGGCGTCCATCCCGTGATTGGCACCACGGGCCTCAGCCCTGAGCAGCTGGGCGAGCTGGCCCAATTCGCCGCCAAGGCCTCCGTCGGCGGTGCCGTCATCCCCAACTTTTCTGTGGGCATGGTGCTGCTGCAGCAGGCCGCAGCCGCGGCAGCCCGCTTCTATGACTTTGCGGAGCTCACCGAGCTGCACCACAACCGCAAGGCTGATGCACCGAGCGGCACCTGCATCAAAACCGCCGAGCTCATGGAGGAGCTCGGCAAGAGCTTCAACCCGCTTCAGGTGGAGGAGCACGAAACCTTGGCCGGATGCCGTGGCGGCCAGCGGGAGAGTGGCCTGCGGCTGCACTCCATCCGTCTACCCGGCCTGGTGGCCCATCAAGAGGTGATGTTTGGCGCGCCCGGCGAGACCTATACGTTGCGCCACGACACGATCGATCGGTCGGCCTACATGCCCGGCGTCCTGCTGACGGCCCGCAAGGTCCGGCAGCTCGATGGCCTGGTTTACGGGCTGGAGCGCTTGCTCTAATCCCTCCAGCAGCAGACACTGTCGGCATGCTCATCCCGCTTCGCTCCGGTGAGCTGCCGCGTCTGATCCCCGCGGTGGCCACTGGCCCTCAGTTCAACTTCTGCAGTGGCAGTCCCCAGAAGCTGCTGCAGCGGGTCTTTATCTCGGTGATCGGCGGGGTGATCAGCCTGTTGATCAGCCAAGGAGTGGCCATCAACAGCCAGGCCTCACCGATCCTGCTGTTGGTGGGGTTCATCTTCCTTCTCTATGTGCTGTGGGGGCCGATCGTTGAGGCCAGCCGCAAGAACGCGACGCTCCGCCGCTACCCAGCTGCCGCCATCTTCGAGGGGGAGGTGGCTGACCTGTACACCAAGGAATTGGTGGAGGGCCGCCAGGAGACCACCGACAAGCAAGGGCGCCTGGAAACCGTTGAGAACCGCCGCACCTGGCTCTGCCTGGAGCTGGAGGACGAGGACGGTTACCTCGGCAGCATCCGCTTCCCCTACGACAAAAAGCACAAGCAGATTCGCCGTGGCGCTGTCGTTCGTTGTCTGGTGCTGAGTGAGCGCAAGGACTTTTCTCGGGTGGGTGCCCTCAGTGATGCCTGGCTGCCCCAGCTGAAGCTTTGGGTTGGTGAGTACCCCTTTCTGCTGCGTCCGGCCTTTGAGGAGCTCTGCCTGATGCGCCTGCGCTGAGGCCAGGCAAACGGGGGCTTGTTACATCGCGCAATATTGCGTTACAGTTCTGTTACGTCCAGATGAGAAGCGCAATGACCCAGACCAATCCTTCCGCCCCCGCAGTGATCCGCGGCGCCACCGTGACCGAAGAGGACGGCGGTCGTCTGAACGCCTTCGCCACCGAGCCCCGCATGGAAGTGGTGGACGTCGAGAGCGGCTGGGGTTTCCACGACCGCGCCGAGAAGCTGAACGGCCGTATGGCCATGCTCGGCTTTATCGCCCTGCTGGCCACTGAGATTGCCCTCGGTGGTGAGTCCTTCACCCACGGTCTGCTGGGTCTGGGCTGATCGCTCCCTAATTCATCTCAACGAGGCCGCAGCACAGAATCGTGCTGCGGTTTTTTTGTGCCGTTTCTTCCGTGCCCCAGCGCAGCGCCACATCGCCCCTAACCCTGCGCGCTCGGGTGAATGGCGCCGGTCCGACCGGGACGCTGAGCGCCTTGGCCCTGGCGGATGCGGGCTGGCAGGTGGAGCTCTGCGATCCCCTCACAGCTGCGGCATTGCGGGAACGCAACCGGGCCTACGCCCTGACCCATTCCAGCCAGAGCTTGTTGCAACGGCTTGGACTGTGGGATGCCTTGCTGCCGGCCCTGGCGCCCTTTCGCCGCCTGGAACTCTGTGATCGGGCCACGCACCTGCAGGTTCCCTTCACAGCAGCTGATCTCCCTTGGCTTGGGGGCGATCAGCCCGTGGGCTGGATCCTGCAGCACCAAGATTTGATGGGAGTGCTGCTGGAGGCGGTGCAGCACCAGGCGTCGATCCACTCGCGCCTTGGGCTGACTCCGGTGCCCTCTCCCCTGGGGGTGGATTTGGTGGTGGCGGCCGATGGCCATCGCTCCCTCACCCGCCAGGCTGCTGGCATCAGCCAATGGGCCCTGCCCTATCGACAGGGCTGTCTGACGGTGCAGGTGCGTCTGCGCGGCTCCGCCCCAGATCAGGCCTGGGAGCTGTTTCGCCCGGAGGGGCCCTTTGCGGTTCTTCCCTTGGGCGGAGACGCGTTCCAGCTGGTTTGGAGTGCGCCGCTTTCGCGTCTGCGCCAGCTGGAGCAGCTCGATGCGGTTGCCTTCCTCGATGCCCTCAGCGGCGCCCTGCCGGAGGAGCTGCAGGCCGAGGTGCTGCTGGATCAACCCCGGGCCTTCCCCGTTGCTCTGGAGCTGGCCTGGCCCTTGGCCCGCCGCGGCACGGTTGCCATCGGTGAGGTGGCCCATCGCTGCCACCCGGTCGGCGGACAGGGCCTGAACCTCTGCTGGCGCGATGTCGATCAGCTCCATCGCTTGGCCCGCCGCTGCGCCACGGGCCGTCTGCGGCCGAGCGCCCTTCCTGGGGCCTACGGGCGTTCCCGCGTCCTCGACATCGCCCTGGTGCTGCTCGCCACCGATGCCCTGGTGCGCCTGTTCTCCAATCGGTTTGCTCCGCTGCTGCCCGTGCGCCGTCTGGCGCTTCTGGCCCTCGGCCGCTTTGGCTGGATGCGTCAGCTCAGCCTGCGGGCGATGAGCGAAGGACCTTGCCGCCTCTGGCGGACCTGATCAGGATGGCGGCATGGTGATCTGCACCTCGCCACAACCCGCCCCCCATCCGGAGCTGCTGCGCTTTCTGCGCAACAGCCTGGGCTTAAGCGAGAACGCCCTGGGGCTGGGGCTGAAGCAGTCGCAACTGGAGCAGGCTCCCCTGCCGGTGGTGCTCTGGCGCTTTGGCTTGATCAGCCTGGAGCAGCTCGATCAGGTCCTGCAGTGGCAGGACCTGCATCTGTAGCTCCTCAGTAGACGATCAGGGAGTCCACGGGCACTCCTGAGGGGAGTTTGCGTTGACCGACCACCGAGGTCGGCCAGTTCCACCACAAAGGAGAAACCCACCAGCTGACCGCCCACCTGTTGAACCAGTTCAGCGCAGGCCGCTGCAGTGCCGCCGGTGGCCAGCAGGTCATCCACGATCAGCACCCGGGGGTTGTTCTCAAAACCATCGGGGACGATCTCGAGGCGGTCCGTGCCGTACTCGAGGCTGTAGTCGACGCCGATGACCTGACCGGGCAACTTGCCGGGTTTGCGAACCGGGCTGAAGCCAATGGTCTTGGCGGTGGCCAGGGCGGTGCCGACGATGAAGCCGCGGGATTCGATGCCAACAATCAAATCGGGCTGAAGCCGGTCGCAGACCTCACCGAGCTGGCGCATGACTTCCTGCCAGGCGTCCGGCTGGCGCATCAGCGGGATGATGTCGCGAAAGAGGATCCCGGGCTGGGGAAAGTCGGGAATCTCTCGGACCAGTTGACGCAGATTGATGCTGCCCATGGTCGACGAATCAGCGCCAGTGCTGGCAGTATCGCAGCCATGGCCCAAGCCCCTGCGAGCGTGCAAACCCCGTTGTCCCGCCGCGGCATTGAGCGCCTCGATTTGATGCTCCTCTGCGCCGAGGCGCTGGATCTCAATGGCGGTGAGGCGATGGTCTGGCTGAGTGAGGAGATGGGTTTCACGGACCTCTTCCCCAACCGCGTTGAGCTCTGGAAACGCCGCTGCACCAATCCACTGCGACGCAACACCCGCCGGGCCTCGCTGAAGCCCGAGGAGACGGATGCCTTGATTCGCATCCTCACCGCCCTCTCCGAGCGGCTCTACCCGATGCTGCGGACCCTGCTCTCCTCCGCTGAGCCGCCGGATCTGAATGCCCAGCGTTGGGATCTCTTTCGCTCCCGCCTGAGGGAGCTGGTGCTGGAGCGCCTGAACCCGCGGCGGGGCGGGGTCCAGCGCCTGCTCGATCCCCAGGAGGGTCCTGCCTTGAGCCGTGAATTGGTGCAATCCATGGCGCTCTGCGCTGGGGAGGGCGGTTTTGAGCGCCTGCGGGCGAGCCTTCTTGATGCGGCTGTTTGATCACTGAGATGAAACTCACCACGCGCTACGAACAGACCAGCTGCCGCCTGATCGTTGAGGGCTTGCCGGATCTCTCCGCTGGCCAGGACTCCAGCACCATTGGCATCCTCACCGGCTTCACGATGGGCCTGGCGGGCCAGACCGAACTGGAGGGCAAGCGCGAGCACCTGCAGGCGTTGCTCACGGCTGTGATTCCCTACGCCCGCCATCTCCTCAGTGGCGTCCCCAAGGCCTTCGGGGAAGCAGACGCCCCAGTGGCGATTGCTCCAGGCGATGGCTGCCACCAGCTGGAGTTGCGCAGCAGCCAGCCCAACACGCCGCCCTTGACCCTGCGGTTGGATGACGCTGAGCTCGCGGACCTGGTGCGCTGCCTCGATCAGCTCCGTTTGGATGCCCGTTTGGCGCTTCCGTTTGAAGCTCCCCCCTTGGTGCCCCTGGCTCGCAAGGAGTTGCGCCACCGCCAACCCCTACTGCGGCGCATTGCGGCTCCGCTGGCCGGTGTTGCGGCTTTCGCGATCAGCGCCGCCCTGATCGCCATGCTGCCGACGCCGAAGCCCGCCCCGCAGACTGCCCCCGAGCTGGCACCGCCGGCCAAGGGCGGTTGACGTCCATTTGAATCACCCCACACTTGCAGTACTGCGATGAGCGCATTGAGCTGGTCGGAATTGCGTCGTCGTGTCACCCGGCTGGGCGCCAGCCTGGATGTGGTGGTTCGCAGCGATCCGGAAGTGTGTGGTCTCAGTGGTCCTGACTTCCACATCTCTTTGCATCACGGCGGCCAGGGGGATTGCACGGTGGGCGACCTGAGCCTGGTGGATTGCCCCAATGAGTTGGTCTTGATCGAATTTGAGCGCTGGATGCGCGGGGCTGGACACCAGTTGGAGTCATGACACGGCAACGGCGTTTGCGGGTGGTGGCAAGCCGAGCGGGCGCTGCAGAGCGTCAGCGTCCGGTGTTCCGCAAACGCAAGGGCAAGCGCCGTCCGCGGCTGATCCTGGAGGCGCTCTTGATGATGGCCGGCGGGGTCGGCCTGCTGGTGCTGTTGCTCCAGTTGCCGCAGCTGATTGATCTCGACAGCCTGCTGCTCGTGAGCACGGCCCTGGCCCATCTGATTGGCGGCCTCTCTCAGTTGTTGATGGGGGTGCTTCAACTGTTGGGGGTGCTGCTGTTGGGCGGGTTGGCTCTGCTGGCTCTGTTGTGTTTGCTGGGTGGACTGGTGCGCTTCGTGCGGGCGGTGGTGGCTCCGGCTCAACGCCGTTAGGCGTTGTTCTCCGGCTCCGTTCTCTTCATCCTGTGGAGACCGCTCCGATCGGTTGGCCCCGATGAAGACCTCCCGTGTTTGGCCCTTGGCTCTGCTGCTGCTGGGGGCCCTGAGTCCGCAGGCCGCGCAGTCCTGTAGCCGTGTGCTCTCCAACAGCAACGGTCAGGCCGTGGTTGTGGGGCGGACGATGGATCTCTACCTCGACGACCAGGCGGCTCTGGTGCTGCGGCCCCGTGGTCTGGAGGCTGGTGGATTGGTCAGCGCTTCGGTGGCCAACGCCAAGCGCTGGCGGGTGAAGCACGGCAGCGTCGGGGTGATGAGTGTCGGCACGGTGCTTGCCGATGGCCTGAATGAACGGGGGCTCAACGTCAATCTCCTCTACCTCTCGGGTAGCGATTACGGCTCGCCCAGCAGCGGCAAGCCCGTTATCTCCAATCTGCGGATGGCGGAATTCGTGCTGGATCAGTTCGCCACCGTCGAGGAGGCGATCGCGGGGTTAGCCCAGGTTCAGGTCGTCTCGGACCGCATTCTTGATCGCGATTGGGGGCTGCATCTCTCCTTGGCTGACCGCAGCGGGCGTTCGGCTGTGGTGGAGTTCATCGCTGGGCGAATGGTGGTCCATCAGGGCAACCAGACGCGGGTGATGACCAATGAGCCGCCGCTGGCCTGGCAGTTGAACAATCTCAAGCGTTACCGCCCGTTCGGCGGGGACCTTCCCTTGCCTGGTGATGTCGATCCCGCCTCCCGCTTTGTGCGTGCTTCGACCTTCCTGAGCACCCTGCCGAAGGCCAGCTCCGCCGCGGAGGCGGAGGGCAACCTCTACGGCGTGATGAAAAACGTCGCTGTTCCGGCGGGGGCTGAGGACTACTCCGGCGGTCAGGCGGAGGACAGCTGGGTGACGCTCTGGACGGTCATCGCCAACCTCGATGAAGGCAGTTACGCCTTCCAGTTGGCCCGAAACCCCTATCCGATCTGGGTGGAACTCAAGCGTTTGAACTTCGGCGGCGGCGGAGCCATGCGCCGCCTCGACGTGCAGTCCCCCGAACTCACGGGTGATGTCTCCGAACGTCTGAACCGGTCCTGACTCAACCGCCGTGCAGTTGCTGGAACCAGAAGCCAGCTAGCTGCCAGCTGGAGTACAGGAAGATCCCCAGGAACAACCAATTCAGCCAGGCTGGACGCTTGTCGTTTTCAAACACAGGTGCTGTCCGCTCGCTGGGGCATCATCGCCCCTGAAACCATTGCAGCACCACTCCTTGGGCCGCCGGACCGGGAACAGTGATGACCGCCAGGGTTTCGGCTCCGCGTTGGTAGTCGTAGCGGCAAAAGCCCTGGCCAGTCCCTGAGCAGGCACTCAGGCTTTTGAGCCGGTTGCCAGCGAGCTGCCGGTCCATCGGTTCTGGCGCGAGTCCACGCAGCGGCGTCCAGCCATTGCGTTGCAAGCTGCTGTCGGCCTGCTCGATGGGTTGCTGCGGGATGAGGCCAAGCTCCTGGGCCGCGCTGGCTCCACCGATCCCACTGAGCAAGGTCAGCAGGATCAGCAGTCGGCTGGCGGAGGGAACAGCTGCCATGGCAGCGGCCGAGGTGAAGGTCTACCTCGATTAGAGCAATGCTCAGGCAGGAACGGAACTGCGCTGTTCACGCACCTGATCGTGCAGCGCCTCCAGTTGGGCGTGGACCGAGCGCAGTTGCTCGCGAATGGCCTCGGTGTTCTCCAACTTGCTCAAGGTCAAGAGCATGGTTTCGATCTGATCCTTGCTGTTGATCAGGACGCGGCATTCGCTGGTGCCAGGTTCGTAGCGCACGGGAGAGTGTTCGCTGGAACACCATCGAAGCGAGCCTGGCCGCTCAGAAGTGTGCCCGATGTTGCGGTTTCGGCGGTTGTCACGGCCTTGGCCTCTGTTGGCCCCCGTGACTGAAATCTTGAGATTGTCTGATCTCACTTGCACGGCCTCATGACGGCGGCAAGATGCGAGTTTTCTCTCGTTGGGCAGCCAGGAAGAGCGAGTCCTTCAGGCTGGTTGGAAAAGCGGAGGGGGTGGGATTCGAACCCACGGAAGCTTTCACTTCGCTGGTTTTCAAGACCAGAGCCATCAACCACTCGACCACCCCTCCAGGGACGACCTTGGGTCCTCCTCATTGTTCCATGGCCCCGCCCAACTCGCTGATCTCAGGAATGAGATAGCCGAGACGGATTGGCATGGTTGGTTTAGAGCGCGGCGACCGAGAGGTCGTCTGATCCATGGCCGTTCTGTCCACCAACCTGCTGGCCGTGCGCACCCGTGAGCTGGCCGACATGATTGAGACCCTGCCGGTCAGTCTCAGCCCGGATCACCAGTACGAGCGTTGCTGCGAGTTGCTTGAGCAGGTCGCCGTCGCCCTGGACCTGCTGTCGGCTGCGACTCCTGGCTGAGGGGCTCAGGCCTCGAAGCCGAAGCTTTGGCGCTGCCTGGGGTTCAGCAATTGTTTGGTGACGTGTTTTTGGGCGTGCATCATCTCGGCCATCTGCTTGGCGAGGTGCTTGAGCAGCTCGAGGTCGTCCATCGCATCGATCGAGCGCTTGATCCGCTCGAGTTCGAAGTTGGATTCCAGGGACAGAGAAGTGGGGGCTGTCACGCGGATCAAACTGTGTGAACGAATGTTAAGTAGCGCAGTGGCTTGCTGTGGCTGCCACAAAAAAGCCGCCCCCCAGCAGGAGGCGGCTCTAGGCGCTGGTGAGCGCCTAGTTCTCAGGTTTGGCCAGCGGCAGCAGGCACTTATCGGAGTCGCAGCCCGCGGGACCGGCCTCCATCAGTTCGCCACCGTCGTAGCGCTGCAGGGCTTCGAAGAAGTCGTTGGTGCTGCGGCGGCTGACCACGGCGGCCTGGAGTTCTTCGTAGGTGTCCTGGTTGATCGGCTCAAAGGGCAGACGCGGGAAGGTGGCGTTGGCGTCGAAGCGGGCCAGCAGCGCGGCTGAGATGTAGCCCTGGCCGTTGTCGATCGCGGCGTGGATCGCATCGGTTAGCGGTTCGATCTCGTTCTCGCGGAACTCCACCGTCGCTGAGGTGTTGTGGGCGGTGTAGTGCTGCTGCACCTGCATGTAGAAGTCGAACTGGGCCATGGCCGAGAAGTTGTTGATCTCGACGGCATCGGCGCCGGGGATGTTCGCCCAGCTCACCTCGGTGGGGATTTCCACCAGCCATTCGGTGCAGCGGGGATCGAAGGCGTCATCGAGCAGGCGACCCTCTTCGTCCTTGTCGGACTGGGACGGAACGATCGAGTAGCCGTAGTCCATGCAGGCCAGGGCGACCGGGTCGTTCTTGCGGAAGGTGATCCGGCGGATGAAGCGCTGGGCCTTGGGGGGGTGCCAGCCGGGGGAGGCACCGGTGAGCAGGCTCTTGGTGCCGGCGGGCTGGACCGTGGTGCAGCGGTTGGGACGGCGCAGGCCGTGGCGATCGCAGTAGTCCCAAACGGCCTTGTTGACGATCTCTTTCCAACGGCTGAGGTACTCCGCTTCCTTGGCCTTGAAGGCCCGGCCTTCCTCGCTGTCCGGGCGACCGGCTTCCCACCAGGTCAGCCAGGGGGTGCCGAAGGCATGCACGAAGAAGTCGAACAGGCCGGTGAAGCTCACGCCAACGATCGGATCCCAGGCGCGGCTTTGGCGGTAGCGCTCCACCTCAAAGCGGTGGTTGAGCAGGCAGGCCACGGCCAGGCCGCCGGCGGTGAAGGCTTCTTCCTGGGCCACCAGATCGTCGGGGTCGATCCGGTTGAGGTGAATCTCAGCGAGGTTGCAGTGGAAGTCGGCGCCCAGGATCTCGCCGCAGGGGTTCAGGCCGTAGCGCCCCAGGCGATGCTCGAGCTCTTCGGCGCTGATCTCGGGGTGGTTGGTGGTCAGCCAGCGGGCGGCCTCTTCCCGGCCTTGATCGCAGTAGACGTCGATGAACTCCTTGCGCAGCTCAGGGGTGGAGAGCAGGTCGGCGTTGGAGCGGGCGATGGCCTCAGGGGCGAACTGAATCGCACCTTCGCCGGAGTGGAACTGCTTGGTCACCGCCTCAAGAACGGTCTGGCGGTCCGGCCGGGTGTGGAAGACCCGGGTGTGGTTCGCCATGCGCAGGGCATCGCGCTCGGGGTCGATGCGCCAGTTGCCATCGCTGTCCTGCTGCCAGAGGTTGTCCTTGGCGTTTGAGGCGGCGCTGTCATCAGCGCTGAACTGGCGCATGCCGGCGCTGCGGCGGATGTTGCCCGCGACGATGGTGACCGCGGCCTCGTCAATCAGCAGGCAGCACTCGACCGAGGTGAGTCGACGGCCCTGGGCCTTGTTCAGGATTTGGGCAACGCGGCCGTAGAGGTCCTTGAGCTTGACGGGGTTGGCCATGCCGCCGAAGCCCTTCAGGGTTTCGCCGACGGGCCGCACGTCGGAGAGGTCAACGCTGACTTCGATCGGGGTGTTGGCATCGAAGCGCTCGTCGCTGCAGAGCTCGAGCAGGAGCTGATAGCTGTCGACCCAACCGCGTCGGGTGTCACCAACCTTGACCTGAACGGTCTGACCGTTGATCTGGTGGGTCGTGTTGTCTTGGCGCTGGCCGGCCGGTGTGACACCGATGTCGCTGACGCCCGTCACCTTGATGGTGTTGCGGACGGCGGGGAGGCGATCAATCAGGTGGGGCTCAATGATGGCGCCGGTGCCGCAGCCCATCATCGCCAGGTCCATCATCAGACCGAAGGCTTCCCAATCCACCAGGTTGGTGGAGGTGCAGTTGTAGGAACCGGAGAAGTTGTTCTCCTGTTCAATCCAGGGAGTACCGCCGATCCACAGCCAGCGTCCGGAAGGCAGAGCTTTTTGCTCCTGCTGCATCCGGCGCAGCAGGGCGACTTCCTGATCATTGAGGTTGCCGAGTTTGCGCAGGCCAGAGAGGTTGCGCTCGGCTACTTCGTTCCAGCTCTCGCGGCCGCTCGGTGTTTTGCGGCTGTAGGTCCGGTAGAAGACGGGGTTGGCCGCCGGCGCAGTGGCCGGAAAGTCAGGTCTGGGGCTGTTCAGGGCGCTGGTGCTGCTTGCCGCACTGGCTCCAGGAACTGACACGGTCACGGGCGTCGATCTCTAAGCGTGCCGGCACCCTAACGCCACTGGTGGGGTCTGCAAGCAGCCGTTGCCACCAGTGGCGGTGCATCCCCCTCTGTGCCGTTCTGTGGCCTTTGTGGGACAGGGATGTGGCAAATCTGGAATTTTCGCCAGATTGCAGATTCCAGTCCCCGTTGGCCTGATGCGCTGCCGCCGCTCCCCCTGGTGGATGACCCTGGTGATCGGGGTGCTTGTGGTGCTCCAGTCCTGGTTGCCGGCCCAGGCCGTCACCGGTAGGACCCGGGCGCTGCTGTTTGAGCCCAACGCCCGGCTGATTCCGATTGAGCAGCAACCCTTTTATGGGGAGCTGGTCCGAGATGCCGGCTCCTGGTCTGATGTGGTGCTCGGTCAGGTCGTGGGCAGCAGTCCAAGGGCGACCCTGCTCAATTTCTATGCGGTCATGGCCGAGGTGGGGGACCGCGCCGACCGCCTTGGTCGCTACAGCGCTCTGGTGGAGGCACGCCGCGATGGGGAGGACCGGCAGGAGCAGATCGATGACACCAACCTGCTGTTTGATCTGGCGGTGAGGGCCCTGGATGCCTCCGTCTTCCCCCAAAGCGTGCGGGGTGGCATGGCGGATGAGGCCGCCATCCAGCTGAAGCATGTTCTGGATTACGTCTTCACCCACAGCGTTGAACCCATCTCCATTCCGGACTCCGCAGGAATGAAGGCGCTGAACGATCAGCGGACCAAGCCGGTGGATGCCTGGCGCATCCCAGGTACGGCGATCACGTTGACCTCAGATCTTGTTGGCGATCCTGAGAACAACCTCTACGTCTTTTCCGCCGACACGGTGAGACAAATCCACGCGATGTACGAGGAGATCAGGGACTATCCCCCGATTCAGCAGCCGTTTGCGACACCTCATTTTTATCACGACTTTATTCTGACTCCCGGTTACTTGGTGCCACCGGATTGGTATCTCCGTTTCCCCAGGTCTTGGCGCTCCGTTTTTGAAATCCCTGTTCTTGACCAAACGCTCTTTCAGGTCGTTTGTGCCATTGCTGTCATCAGCATTTATCTCCTGGCCGCAGGCTGGTTAATACGCCTTCTGGTCGATAGCTATCGCGATCGTCCCCTGGGTGATTCCCTCCCCGCAAAGCCAGGGCCCTGGGTTCAAGACGGAATTGCTTGGCGCCGATTCTTCTTCATTCTGCCGGTGCTGCCGTTGACACGCCTGGCTGAATATCTAATTGACGATGAAGTTAACTTCACGGGATTACCGCTCGTTGTTGTCACCTATGCCTTCTATGTGATCTGGTTTGTCACCGCGGGATTGGTGGTCTTTTTGTTCTTTGAGGCGCTCGGACGAACCGGCTCGGAATTCTTGACCCGGGTGCGCGGCTCCGGTTCGGAGTGGCGGCTGCAGCGGGTCTCCAGTTTCTTGATGCCCCTCTGCCGGGCACTGGGTGGCTTAATCGCGGTAGCCATCTTCTATCGACTGTTGATCCTGCTGGGCTTGCCGGCCAGCACGGTGCTGGCCTTCTCGGCTGTTCCCGGTCTGGCGATTGGTTTGGGCGCTTCCAAGTTGCTCGGCAACCTGTTTGCTGGTCTTTCAATTCAGACCGACCGGCCCCTGCGGGTCGGTGAGTTCTGCCGGGTTGGCGACAGCCTTGGCTACATCACCAAGATCGGTTTGCGCTCGCTTGAGCTGCAAACCCTCGAGAGCCGGGTCACGATTCCGAACTCCATCGCCGATGAGGCGACCATCGTCAACTACTCCAGGAGGAGTCATCGGCCGGATCGCCGGCCGATGCAATCGCTGGAGCTGCGGTTGGATCTCGATGGGGCTTTCTCTCCGTATCAACTCGAGGAGGTCCTGCATCAAACCCGTCGCTCCCTTGAGGCGCGCCAGGACCTGCATCAGCCCTTGGTCACCCTGGAGCGCAGTGCAGATGGTGCGGCCCAGGCCCTGGTGGTGGTGGCCATGGTCGAGCTGCATGGCTGGCCCGCCTACCTGCGCCTGCGGGATCAGTTGTTGGTTCAGCTGGAGGAACTGATCGAGCGGGCTCAGTTGTCGGAGATTGCCCTGGGGATTGCCTATGGCACGACGCCTGAGCAACTCCAACGGGTTCCGGCGTTAATGCAGAAGGCTGTCGAGGTGGATTCTGAACTGCGCTTCCTGGCCTGCCGGCTGGAGCGCATTGCCGCCTTCAGCTACGACCACGTTCTGGAGTTCAGCTCCCTCCACAGCGAGCACGATGCTTTCGAGGACAGCCTTCATGAGCTGAACCGCAGGATTATCGAAACCCTGGCGGCCGAGGGGATTGAGATCCCCTTCCCGACCCAAACCCTGATGCTCAACCCTTCCGATGCAGCGCACCCCTGAACCGGAATTGATGGATGCCCCCGAGCAGGCATCCGCCTACGCCGCTGCGGATTTCAGTGCTGGGGATCAGGCCCTGATCGAGCGGATCCAGGCGTTGTTCCCAAGCGGTCTGGGCCCGCGCGTTCTGGATCTGGGTTGCGGTCCGGGCAACATCAGCTTCCGCCTGGCCCGAGCGGATTCCGCGGCGGAGGTGATCGGTCTGGATGGGGCTCCGGCGATGCTCCAGCTCGCGCAGCAGAGTCTGGAGAAGGAGCCGGCTCTCGCCAAGCGGCTCTCGTTTGTTTGTCTCTGTCTGCCTTCGCTGGCCCTGCCCAAGGGCTGCAGTGGCTTGGTGAGCAACAGCCTGCTCCATCATCTGCACGACCCGCTGGTGCTCTGGCAGGCCATTGCCCAGGCCGCTGCCCCGGGTGCACGGGTCTATGTCAAGGATCTGCGGCGCCCCCCCAGTCCGGAGGCCGCAGAGCAGTTGCGTCAGCGCTACCTCGCCGATGCCCCGGCGGTGCTGCAGCACGACTACCTGGCGTCCCTGCATGCGGCCTTCACCGCCGCTGAGGTGGAGCAGCAACTGCACCGCTGCGGCCTGGACCAGCTGCAGGTGGCGGAGGTGGACGACCGTTACCTCGAGATCTGGGGGCAACTGCCGTGAGCTCACCTGTCAGGCTGGCGCCATGACCAGCAGCAGCGTGAGCACCACCCCCGAGCTCGAGGCCCTGGCGGAGGCCGTCTCTCGCCGCCGCAACTTCGCGATTATTTCCCACCCCGACGCGGGTAAGACCACCCTGACCGAGAAGTTGCTCCTTTACGGGGGTGCGATTCAACAGGCCGGTGCCGTGAAGGCCAAGGGGGAGCAGCGCAAGGTCACCTCCGACTGGATGGAGCTGGAGAAACAGCGGGGAATCTCGATCACCTCAACCGTGCTGCAGTTCGACTACAGCGGCAGCACGATCAACCTGCTGGATACCCCCGGCCACCAGGACTTCTCGGAAGACACCTACCGGACCCTGGCCGCTGCGGACAACGCGGTGATGTTGGAGGACGCGGCCAAGGGCCTCGAGCCCCAGACCCGCAAGTTGTTTGAGGTCTGCCGGATGCGTCGCATCCCGATCTTCACCTTCATCAACAAGATGGATCGCCCGGGCCGTGAGCCCCTGGAGCTGCTGGATGAGATCGAGCAGGATCTCGGCCTGGCCTGTTGGCCAGTGAATTGGCCGATTGGCAGTGGCGACCGCTTCCGGGGCGTGATCGATCGCCGCAGCAAGGAGGTGATCCTGTTTCAGCGGGCCGAGCGGGGCCGGGCCTCAGAAGAAAAGGTCCTCAGCGTCGATGAGGCCCGCGGCACTGGCGCGGTGGAAGACGAGCTGCTCGATGCGGCCCTGGAGGAACTGGAGCTGCTGGAGGCCGCTGGCAACGAACTGGATTTGGAGTTGGTCCATGCCGGCGAGCTCAGCCCTGTCTTCTTTGGCTCGGCCATGACCAACTTCGGGGTGCGTCCCTTCCTGGATGCCTTCCTGGAGCTGGCCCAAAAACCCACCCCCCGCTCCAGCAGCGCCGGTGAGATTGAACCGGTGCGCCCCGGGTTCAGCGGTTTCGTCTTCAAATTGCAGGCCAACATGGACCCCCGCCACCGCGACCGGGTCGCTTTTGTGCGGGTCTGCAGCGGCAAGTTTGAGAAGGACATGACGGTGCAGCACGCCCGCACCGGCAAGGCCATCCGTTTGTCCCGTCCCCAAAAACTGTTTGGACAGGACCGGGCTGTGGTGGAGGACGCCTACCCCGGTGACGTCATTGGTCTGAACAACCCGGGGATGTTCGCCATTGGCGACACCCTGTACCTCGGCTCCAAGGTCGAATACGAGGGGATTCCCTGCTTCAGCCCGGAGATCTTTGCCTGGCTGCGCAACCCCAACCCCTCGGCCTTCAAGAGCTTCCGCAAGGGGGTCAACGAGCTGCGGGAGGAGGGTGCCGTGCAGATCCTCTACGACACGGACCAGAGCAAGCGTGATCCGATCCTGGCGGCGGTGGGACAACTCCAGCTGGAGGTGGTGCAGTACCGCCTGGAGAACGAGTACGGCGTGCAGACCCGCCTCGAGCCCCTGGGTTTCTCGGTGGCCCGCTGGGTCGTGGGCGGCTGGGCCGAGCTGGAGAAGGTCGGGCGGATCTTCAACTGCAAAACCGTCCGCGATGCCTGGGATCGTCCGGTGCTGCTGTTCAAGAACGACTGGAACCTCAACCAATTGGCGGAGGATCACCCGGACCTGGAACTCAGCGCCGTCGCGCCCGTGGTGAGCGGTGTGGAGCCCATTGCGCTGTAGCCCCTCTGCAGGGCTCGCGGTTGCTTGTGCGGGAGCGCCAGAATCAGCTGCAACGAAATATCACAGGCTGATTGGCTGATGCCTGGTTCTCTTTGGCTGGTTCGCCCCAGGACCGATGGGGGCAACGATTACGTCAATTTCGTCCGTGGCGGCATGGGCATTGAGATGAGAGAGGGAAGTCACCTGCCGCCGCAGATGCCCCTGCTGAAACGTCGCTGCTGGCTTGAGCTCGATGAGGCGGCACGCCAGCGCATCCTGCTGCTGCGCCAGCAAGGGTTCCAGTCCAGCGAGCCCCTGTTCTGACTACGCTCAGGAATGCAATCCTGCGGCGCGCGGTGGCATGAACCAGGGTCCTGATTCCTCCTCGACCGGTTCCCAGCCCAGTCCCTACGAGCGCCTGGGCATCGAGACCGGTGCGGGCTTTGAGGCGGTGCAGGCCGCCAAGCAGGCCAGGCTCGATGAGGTGGGTGAGAACCCCCAGGCCCGCGCCCAGATCGAGGCGGCCTACGACGCCGTACTGATGGATCGCCTGAAAGAGCGGCAGCAGGGCAAGGTCAGCACTGCAGCCCTCAACGCTTCGGCCCGCGAGGCCAAGGCACCTCCCTCGGCATCACCCGCGCGGCCATCTCTGCCATCCCTGCCGAAACTTGCGGCCCTGCCCAAGCCGTCCCTGCCGAAGCCTTCGCTGCCTGCGCTGGAGTTGGCCGAGGGTCAGCAGCGTTGGCTGCCCGTTGGTGGCTTCGCCCTGCTGACCCTGTTGCTGCTGCTCGCGCCAGCCTCCTCGGCCGAGCTGGTGCTGGCCCTTTCCACGTTGTTCAGCGTTGTGCTGCTGCAGCGACGCAGTCGGCGCCTGCTCCAGGCCGTCGGCTTCAGCATCCTGCTGCTGAGCCTGGGTCTGGGCATCGGTGCCCTACTGCTTCAAGTGCTGGATCCGAGCTTGCCCCTCGGTCTTCCGCTCGATGCCCATCAGGTCCAGAGCCTGCCGGCCCTGCTGCTGCTGCTCCTGGGCGCCCTGCTGATCGCCTAGAGCTGCTTGCTGCCGGCCTGGTTCCAGCTGTGGCAACGCAGGGTTCGGGCCGCTCCCCAGGGGATCGTGATGGCCCAGAAGCGGCAACAGCCGCTCTGGTTGGAGCTGTTCAGCGCAAAGTGACTGCAGTTCAGGCAGTGGGGAAACCAGGTCATCACCAGGGCCTGCAGCGCTTCCCCGTTACAGCTCCGGCTGGGGCCCGATGGTGATCACCCCAGGACACTTTTTCAGCCGTTAGGCGGCAGGCGAAAGCTCGTCGATCAGCTCCTGCAG